>RFGD01000447.1 GCA_003696705.1 Alphaproteobacteria bacterium
AGCAGGGTAGTTAGAGATGTGGATGTAAATACCTTTTGAATCGCCAGGATTCAAGGTCAAACCACCAACAGGAACATCGGTAAATGTTGCCGGATCCCAGGCAATGGCGCTTGTAGCCAAATTAACAGTCGCTGAACCCATCAGCGTCCAAGCTGCAGGGTTGCCTTGATTACCATTGTTGGTTGAAGCAGTGGTTGTATAGTAAACATTGAAATTCAATGAGTTACCAGTCGCACCAGTTACAGGAACTTTGAAACCATCAATGATGATTGGATCTGCTCCATCATTGCGCAAGTCGAAAGTAACGCCGGCAAATCCATTGAAGAAGTTACCTGGTGAACCTGCATCGTCAGTGAACAAAGAGTTACCAGGAACAATGAAAGGACAGTTGTCAGAACCAGTCACCTCATAGTTGATGATCTCTGAGCAGTCGCCAGGGCCAAGCGTAACCAGAACGTCGTCCGGACAATTGATCGTCGGAGCTTCTGTGTCGGTCACAGTAACTGTGAATGAGCAAGAGTTGAAAGGACCGGTAGCAGTCACAGTAGTGGTGCCAGGGAAGAACTCACTTCCAGAAGGAGGATCTACTGTGATGGGATCGGTACAGTCAGTAGTAACATCGAAATTAACGACAGCACTGCACTGACCAGGGTCGTTGTCAACGACCATATCACCAGGACAGTTCACCTGACAAGGAGGTGAGAAAGTGATGGACCAGCTGATCAGTGTTCCATCATCGCCACCAAATTCATCGTCAATGCGCAGCATCCAATCACCGTTTACACTTACGCCGTTGAAAGCATCAACGAAGCTGATGTTGCAGTTCTCAGAGTTACTACCTTCCGGGCGGAATTCGCCGGTGTAAGGAGCTGAACCTGAGTTACCAATACAACTGGCAGCATTGTCGTTGAATTGAGTATTGGTGAAGTTGTTGGCACTACCACCTTCGTTTTCAACGAGGTAGATGCGATTTTGACCAGCAGAAATCGACTGGTCTTCGTTGGCTGGTGTTCCACCGGGACCTACGAGCTGGATTTCCAGGTCGCCATCCCAGGTGTGGTTGATGTTAATAGTAACATCAGTAATGAAGTAGTCGACACCAATGGTACCGGTAAGCGGCACGCTGATAATGTCGTCGGTGATACCACTTGGGTTAGTGCTTGAAATGAAAGCATTGGGGCTGGACGAATACGTCTGCGCCATGCCTGCAATAGCCAAACACAAACCAAGTACTATCCCACTTAACTTCCGAAGAGTATTCACTTTCTTCATGAGATACGAGATTTGTTTAGTTAAAGAATCTTAGTCAAAA
>RFGD01000448.1 GCA_003696705.1 Alphaproteobacteria bacterium
CCAGCTTCTCCGCCGCAAAACGACGCACCAGCGTGTGCCACGCATACCGCTCCTGCTCCGGCTGCTGCACCAACAGCGACTTCTCACACAGTCCATCCAGCGTGAACAAGTCCGCGCCCGCCACCTGTGCCGCCGCCTCTGCCGCAAACGGAGCCGGAAAAACAGACAGCGCCGCCAAAACAGCCTGCTCCTGCGGCGCAAGCAGCCGCCACGACGCTTCAAACACCGCCCGCATGTTGCGATGGCGCGGGTCTACGTCCCGCAGGCGCGTGCTGAGCAAGTCCAGCGACTGGCCGATGCCGTCGGCAATTTGGGCCAGCGACCGCCGCCGCACCCACGCCGCCGCCAGCGCAATGCCCAGCGGCGAGCCGTCCACCAGTTGGCAAATGCGGCGGATGTGGGGCTGGTTTTCGGCGGTGACGGCAAAATCGGCCCGCGCCATCTGTGCCCGTTCCGCAAAGAGCGTTTCGGCCGTGCCTGCGCCATCCCCCAGCGGCAAACCGGCCAGCACCACCACCGACTCCGCCTGAAAGTTGAGCGGCTCCCGCGACGTTGCCAGCACGGCGATGTGGGGTGCGCGCCGCAGCCACTCCGGCAAAAAGTCAAGGCCGTCCAGCGCCGTCTCGCAGTTGTCCAGTATGAGCAGCGCCTGTTTGTCGCGCAGTAAGGCCAACGCCTGCGCCCCGGTGAGCGGCTTGTCCCCTTCGGCCAGCCCCATCGCCTCGCCCACTGCCCGCTCAATGGCCTCAGCCTCCGGCGGCACGGCATCCAGCGGCACAAACCAGGCCCCATCGGGAAAGTTGAGCGCCATCTGCCGCCCCACCTCCACGGCCAGCCGCGTTTTGCCCATGCCCCCCGCGCCCACCAGCGTGATGAGCCGGTAATGGGGGTCTGCCAGCCGGTGCAGCAGATGCGTCTGCTCCGCCTCGCGCCCGACAAAGCGGGTGGTTGACAGCGGTAGGTTATTTGGAAAGGATGAATCAGGAATGATAAAGGATGAATTGGATGCACTGGCGTGAATGGCCTGGTAAAGGACGGTGGTCTCTTCGTCGGGTTCGACGGCGAGTTCGTCCCACAGGATTTGGG
>RFGD01000078.1 GCA_003696705.1 Alphaproteobacteria bacterium
GAAGGCGTCTGGCGCATTGACCTGCCCGAGGGGCAGCTCAACGATCTGGTCGTGGCGCTGATCGGCCTGTCCGATTGCGAACGGGCGATCGCGCTTGCCCATCTTCCCGAAAACGCCTCGGTGCGCGAACTTGCGCCCGACGCGCTTTGCGGGGTGACGCCGCCCGTTCTGACCCCCGTCCTGACCCCCGTTCTGGCCGACGTCGTCGTCGCGCCCGTGATCGGCGCCCCCCTGGATGCGTTCGATCTCTGTGGCCTTCTGTCCCGCGCCGCCTTCTCTGGAAGAATTCTCTTTGTCGGCAAGGGCGTGGCCGACATTGCGATGATCGAGCGTGAGCTTCGTGCGGCACATCCGGGGCTTTGTATCCAGGTGATCGGGGCCGCCGTCCGGACCTGACCCCCGAACTGCCCCCGGACCCGGCCCCTGCCAGTTGCCTCAGCCCGAGGCGCGGGCGGCTGCCCGAAGGCCCCGTTCGAATTCGGCTTCGAGCATTTCTATGGGCTCGATTCCGACCGATATGCGAAGAAAACCCTCGGAAATGCCCATGGCGGCCCGGGCCTCGGCCGTCAGAGCGCGGTGCGATGACGAGGCCGGGTGGCTGACAAGCGTTGCAACATCGCCCAGCGTCGGCGCAAACGAAAGCTCGGGCACGGCCTCGGTGAAGGCATTCGCGGCCTTTCGCCCGCCCGCGAGTTCGAGGCTCAGCATGTTGCCGAACCGCCCGCCCAGAAGCCGCGCGGCGCGCGCGTGCTCGGGATGGTCGGGAAGGCCGGGGTAGATGACGCGGGAAACGCCGCTCCGGCCTTTCAGGAAGGACGCAAGATGCGCGGCATTCGCCTCGGCCCGGTCATAGCGGAGGTCGAAGGTGAAAAGCCCGCGCTCGGCCAGCCAGCAATCGAAGGGGCTTGGCGTCAGGCCGGCGGTGACGACGTGGTCGCGGATCCTCGCCCGCAGTTCGGGATCGCGGGCGGCCACATAGCCAAGCGTGACGTCCGAATGGCCGGCAAGAAGCTTCGTCACCGAGTGAAACACGATGTCGGCCCCCCATTCGAAGGGGCGGATGCCGCGAGGCGTTGCAAAGGTGTTGTCGACGACCAGAAGCGCGCCCGCTTCGGCCGCTGCCGCCGCAATCCCTTCGAGATCGGCAATGCGCAGCGTCGGGTTCGAGACGACCTCGACCAGCACGAGCCTTGTCCGCTCGGTGATCGCGCGGCGCAACGCCTCGGCATCCGTCACGTCGCAGAAGGTTGCGTCGATGCCGAAGCGCGGCAGGTCCTGCCCCAGAAGCCTGAGCGAACGACCATAGAGCTGATCGCCGCCCACCACATGGTCGCCGGCCGAGAGAAGGCCGAACAGCACGGCCGAAAGCGCCGCCATCCCCGAGCCGGTAACCACGCCGCCTTCCGCCCCTTCCAGGGCGTCGATGCGGCGCGCCAGGATGTCAGCATTCGGGTGGCCCTCGCGCGCGTAGGTGTAGCCTTCCGCCCGGCCCTCGTACTGGGCGTCCAACGCGTCGGGCGAGGCCGAGGCATAGACGACCGAAGGCATGATCGGCGTCGCCACCGGGCGGCTCACGCTCTCGGGCAGGGTGTCACGGCGGATCGGCACGTCCGGTGGCCGCTTCATGTGCATGGCCCTTTCGGTCAGGGTCGAACGGCGCCGTCGCCCTCGACCAGATACTTGAACGTCGTCAGCTGCTCGGCCCCGACGGGCCCGCGGGCGTGAAGCTTGCCGGTCGCGATCCCGATTTCGGCGCCCATTCCGAACTCGCC
>RFGD01000079.1 GCA_003696705.1 Alphaproteobacteria bacterium
CATCGCAGATGTCGATGAACAGGCCGTTCTCGACCACGCCGGGCACCTGGTTCAGCATGAGCGACAGCTGCCGCGGCTCGCCGATGCGCTTGAGGTGCAGATCGACGATGTAGTTGCCCTCGTCGGTGATGAAGGGCGTGTCGTCGTTCAGCCGAAGCGTCGCCTGCCGGCCCAGGACGTCGACGCCGACCAGAAGTTCCTCGACCAGTGCCTTGGTCGTCTGCCAGCCGAAGGGGATGACCTCGATCGGCAGCGGAAAGGCGCCAAGCGTGGCCACTTCCTTCGCGGTGTCGGCGATCACGATCATCTGGTCCGAGGCCGTCGCCACGATCTTTTCCTGAAGAAGCGCGCCGCCGCCGCCCTTGATGAGGTTGAGGTGCGGGTCGAACTCGTCCGCCCCGTCGATGGTCAGATCGAGCCATTTCGCCTCGTCCAGCGAGACGACCTCGATCCCGACCTGGCGGGCAAGCTCTGCCGTGCGGGTCGAAGTCGGAACGCCGCGGATGCGAAGCGATCCCTCGCGCACCATCTCGCCAAGGCAGCGGACCATCCACGCCGCCGTCGACCCCGTTCCCAGACCGACCCGCATGCCGTCCTCGACATATTCGCAGGCCCGCCGCGCCGCGACGTATTTTGCGCGATCCACCGGGGAAAGGGCTGTGGTCATGGGTCTTCTCCTCCTGGCACTGGGCGGCTTCTGGGGCCGTTTCGGACCTGTTGCAGAACGCTTATACTGAAAGGCCGGCGCCGGCGCGAGGGGGAATCGGGACGCATGCCCGCCGGGCGGGCGGCGCGGGACGCGAGCGCTGCGCGCACGGCCGCCGAAGCGTCGCTTTCGGACGGGCGCGCGGTCCGGCCCATGGCAAGGTCGGGGCCTGAACGAGACCCCGCGCCCGCGCAGACATCATATCGGACCGCCCGCCAATGTTTCTCAGCGTCTTCGACATCTTCAAGATCGGCATCGGCCCGTCGTCGTCGCACACGATGGGGCCGATGGTGGCGGCGGCGCGCTTTCTGGACATGCTGCGCGAAAGCCCCTTCCACGCCCACGGGCTGCGCGCCTCGCTGCACGGCTCGCTGGCCTTCACCGGTGTCGGCCATGCCACGGACCGGGCCACCATCCTCGGACTTGCCGGCTTCACGCCCGAAACCTACGACGCCGAAGCGGCCGAGGCCGCGCTTGCCGACATCCGCCGCCGCGGCGCCATCCGGCTTCCCGATCTCGGGACGCTTCGCTTCGACCCGCGGCGCGATCTCGTCTTCGACTATGACAACGCGCTTCCCGGCCACCCGAACGGCATGGTCCTGATGGCCACCGACGCCGAGGGCGACGTGATCCTGCGCGAGGTCTTCTATTCGATCGGCGGCGGTTTCGTGCGCACCGAGGCCGAGCTTGCCGAAGCCGCCGCCCCGGCGCCCGGGCCCGCAGTTCCCTACCCTTTCGCGACGGCGGCCGAGGCACTGACCATGGCGCGCCGGTCGGGGCTTTCGATCGCCCGGATGAAGCGCGCGAACGAACTGACGCGCATGCCGGCCGCCGAGCTCGAGGCGGGCCTCGAGCGCATCTGGTCGACGATGAACGCCTGTATCGAGCGCGGCCTCGCCACGGACGGCGTGCTGCCCGGCGGGCTCGGCATCCGTCGCCGCGCGCACGCCATCCACCAGCGGCTTCTGGCCGAACGCGGGCTCAACCTGACGCCGCCGCACACCATCAACGACTGGATGAGCGTCTATGCCATGGCCGTGAACGAAGAGAACGCCGCCGGCGGCCAGGTCGTGACCGCGCCGACGAACGGCGCCGCAGGGGTGGTGCCGGCGGTGATCCGCTACTGGCTCGACCACGTGCCGGGCGCCGGCGCCGACCGCATCGGCGACTTCCTTCTGACGGCGGCCGCCATCGGCGGGCTCATCAAGACGAACGCCTCGATCTCGGGCGCCGAATGCGGTTGCCAGGCCGAGGTCGGGTCGGCGGCAGCGATGGCGGCGGCGGGGCTCGCGGCCGTCCTGGGCGGCACGCCCGAACAGGTCGAGAACGCGGCCGAGATCGCGCTCGAACATCACCTCGGCATGACCTGCGATCCGGTGAAAGGGCTGGTGCAGGTTCCCTGCATCGAGCGCAACGGCCTTGGCGCCATCAAGGCCGTGTCGGCCGCATCGCTGGCGCTGCGTGGCACGGGCGAGCATTTCGTGCCCCTCGATGCCTGCATCGAGACGATGCGCCAGACCGGGCGCGACATGAGCGACAAGTACAAGGAAACCTCGTTGGGCGGGCTTGCGGTCAACGTGCCCAACTGCTGAGATTCCGAAGGCCGGGGATGGCGCGGCGGCTGCGCGGCGCCTATGTTTCGGGGATGGCCCGCGCACGCTGCCCGGCGCCCCAGGACCGACCCGCCAGGATGACGCTCGACATACCCTTCGACAACACCTATGCCCGCCTGCCGGAGCAACTCTTCGTGCGCCTCGAGCCGACGCCGGTCGCCGCGCCGCGCCTTCTGGCGCTGAACAGGCCGCTGGCCCGGGAACTCGGGATCGACCCCGACGCCCTCGCCTCGGCCGAGGGTGTGGCCGTGCTGGCCGGAAATCGCGTCCCCAAGGGCGCCGAGCCCCTGGCGCAGGCCTATGCGGGCCACCAGTTCGGCGGCTGGGTGCCCAGCCTCGGTGACGGGCGCGCCGTGCTTCTGGGCGAAGTCGTCGATCAGGCCGGCCGGCGGCGCGACATCCAGTTGAAGGGTCCGGCCCGACGCCCTTCTCGCGCCAGGGTGACGGGCGGGCCTGGCTCGGCCCGGTGCTGCGCGAATACCTCGTGTCCGAGGCGATGCACGCCCTTGGCATTCCGACGACGCGCGCCCTTGCGGCCGTGGCCACCGGCGAGACCGTATACCGGGAGGCACCGCTGCCCGGTGCGGTCCTGACCCGCGTCGCCGCAAGCCACATCCGCGTCGGCACCTTCCAGTATTTCGCGGCCCGCGGTGACCTCGTGGCGCTCAGGGCGCTTCTTCGCCACGCCATCGACCGCCATCATCCCGACGCGGACGACGCCGCCGCTTTCCTGGCCGGTGTCGTCCGGCGGCAGGCCCGGCTGGTCGCGGCCTGGATGGGCGTCGGCTTCGTGCACGGCGTCATGAATACCGACAACACCAGCATCTCGGGAGAGACGATCGACTATGGCCCCTGCGCCTTCATCGACCGCTTTCACCCGATGCGCGTCTTCTCCTCGATCGACCACATGGGCCGCTATGCCTACGGCGCGCAGCCGCAGATCGCCGCCTGGAACCTGGCGCAGCTTGCCACTTGCCTCGTTCCCCTGACCGATGCCGACCGCGAGGCCGCCATCGAACGCCTGACCGAGGTCATGCACGGCTTCGCCCCCGCCTTCGCCGAGGCCTATCTTGCGACCTTCCGGGCCAAGCTCGGGCTTGCGGCGTCCGAGCCCGAGGACGCGCGCCTTGTCGAGGATCTTCTTGCCCGCATGGCCGCCGGCGGGGCCGATTTCACGCTGACCTTCCGGGCGCTGTCGGCCCTTGACCGCGCGCCCGGCCCCGCCGACGCCGCCCTTCGCGCGGCCTTCGCCGAGCCGGCCGTCCTGGACGAATGGCTGGCCCTGTGGCGGGCCCGGCTCGACCGCGAGGGGCGCGACGATGCGGCGCGAAAGGCCGCGATGCGCCAGGCGAACCCCGCCTTCATCCCGCGCAATCACCGTGTCGAGGAAGCCATCGGCGCCGCGCTCGAGGGCGACCTTGGCCCGTTCGAGCGGCTTCTCGCCGTCCTTTCCCGGCCCTTCGACGACCAGCCGGAAGCGGCCGACCTGGCCCGCCCCCCGGCCCCGCACGAGGAAGTCACCCGCACCTTCTGCGGCACCTGAGGGGCCCGAGGCCCCGCGCACCGGCCGACGGCCGACGCGCCCGGGCGACCGACGCCCGGCGCCCCCGGGGATCGCCTGCGGCCCCGCGGCAAGGCAGCTTCGCGGGGCGGCCATTGGCGGGCCGGACGCGGGCTGCTATGGCTGAACCCGGGCAGGATCGAACATGTGCGGGGAAACGGGCCGATGAACCTTCTCGAGGTGGCGACGCTTCTTGTGGTCGCGGCGGCGGCTTTCGGCACCGTCAACTATTTCCTGTTCCGGCTGCCGTCGGCAATCGGCATCCTGACCGTGGCGCTTCTGGCCTCGGCCCTGGTCATGGGGACGGATTATCTCCTCCCCGGGCTCGGCCTTTCGGATCGGGTGCGCGCGGTCGTCGCCACGATCCGGTTCGACAGCGCCCTCCTCGAGGGCATGCTGGGGCTCTTGCTGTTCGCCGGCGCGTTGCACGTGAAGCTTGCCGACTTGCGCGCGCAATGGCGGGTCGTCCTTCTGATGGCGACGATCGGCGTTGCGGTCTCGACCGCGGTAATCGGGGTGGGATTTTCCTGGGTCACGGGCATGCCCGTTCTGGTGGCGCTGGTCTTCGGCGCGCTCATTTCACCGACCGACCCCGTCGCCGTCCTCGGCGTCCTGCGCGAG
>RFGD01000080.1 GCA_003696705.1 Alphaproteobacteria bacterium
AGCGCCGCATAGACCATGTCGTGCGGCTGCACCGCATCCGGATCGTCCCCTTCGGCCTCGACCGCCATGCGCCGCCAGCGGTCCCAGGTGCGCGCCGCAAACGGCAGGCCCCTCCGAACCTCGGGGCTTTCGAAGAGCGCCGCGAATGTCGCGGGATTGGCCCAGGCCTCGTCCACCGCGATCACCTGGTCGGCAAGCTTGTCGGTGCCGATCTTGCGCTTCACGCCGCGGCCGCTTTTCCGCAGGAGCGACGACATGCCCGTTCGCTCGTAGTTGAGCCGCGTCCCAAGGCGCGTGTGGTTCTTGAAGGCCTCGGCCACCACGAGATCGACGTAGAGCGCGCGGAATACCGGCTCGGCCGGGGCCTCGCCGGAATCGGGATCCCAGTCGGCCAGCGCCGCGACCGTTTCGGGGATCGTCTCGGGGACGATCTGGTTTTCGACCGAACGGAACAGCATGTCCGCGATCGGCATGACGAAGGTGACGAGGACGAAGATCAGAAGCGGCGCGATCAGCGCCATGGCCCGCAGCTTCTGCATCCTGAGCGCGCGGTTCAGCCGCCGCTTGAGCGGCGTGCCGTCGGCGGCAAGGACGGGGCCGTGGGGCTTGCGCTCGAGGTGGGCGTCCTCCTCTGCGTCCCGCTCTTCCAGTCCCGCGACCTCGTGGAAGGCATCCTCGGGGGTCGGGGCGTCGGCCGTCTGCGGCCCGGTGGTGGGAAGCTTGCTCATTCGTGTCCCTCGACGACGATGATCACGCTGTCCGCGTTGTCCTTCCGGATCTGGGCAACACGCTGATATTCGGGGTCGTTATAGGCGGCAAGCGCGGCCTCGTAGCTTGGAAACTCGATGACCACGTGACGGTCGAGCGCCTCGCCCTCGGGCACCTCGGCGCGGCCACCGCGAACGATGAACCGGCCGCCCAGCCGTTCGAGGATCGGCGTGTCGAGGCGCACGTATTCCTTGTAGGCCTCGGGGTTGCGGACGGTGATGTGACCGATGATGTAGCCCTTGGGCATCGCGCTTCCTCCGTCTGGGCGGTCGGCTTGCCGGGGGCCGCCCGCAGGCACCCGGCCCGCGCGTCGCGGGCCGGGCCGTTTCCTTCAGGACCTTACTGAGCCAGCCAGGCCTGGAACTTCGCGTCGATGTCGTCGCGGTAGTCCGCCCAGAACTCGTAGTTGTAAAGCAGCGTGTTCTTGGCGTTCTCCGGGTCCGTCGGCATGTGCGGCTTCATGTTATCCGGCACAAGCGGGGCCGACGACTTCCGCGCCGGGCCGTAGCTGATGTACTTGGCCTGATCGGCAAGACGCTGGGTGTCCGTGGCGAAATACAGGAAGTCCATCACGCGCGCCTTGCGGTCGGCGCTCAGGCCCTTCGGCACGATCCAGCCGTCAAGGTCGAAGACCTGCATGTCCCAGAGCATGGCCACGGGCTGTTTCTGGTTCACGATGACGTCGAACAGCCGGCCGTTGTAGGTCGAGCCCATCACGACCTCGCCGTCGGCCAGAAGCTGCGGCGTGTCGGCACCGGCCGACCACCAGATGACGTGGTCCTTGATGGTGTCGAGCTTCCTGAGCGCGCGCTCCTGCCCTTCGGGCGTCGCCAGGACGTCATAGATGTCCTCTTTCGCCACGCCGTCGCAGCAGAGCGCCCATTCCATGTTGTTGATCGGCCGCTTCTCGAGCGAGCGCTTGCCCGGATACTTCTCGAGGTCGAACACCGCACAGACGCTCGTGGGCGGCTCCTTCACCATGTCGGTGCGATAGCCGAAGGTCGTCGAATAGACGATCTGCGGGACGAAGCACTCGGACACGATGAGATCGCCGAAGTCCTCGGACGCCGGGGTGCCGTCGGGCGCCGGCGCAAGATCCTTGTCGTGGTCGATTTCCTCGGCCAGCCCCTCGTCGCAAAGGCGGATGGCGTCGGCGGCCACCACGTCGACCAGATCCCAGGTGATGTTGCCGGCCTCGTTCATGGCGCGCAGCTTGGCCACGGCCTCGGCCGAGCTCTCGTCCCAGACCACCTCGACCTCGGGGTGCATGGCGATGTAGGGCTCGACATAGGCCTTGTGCTGCGAATTCTGGTAGGCGCCGCCCCAGGACACGAGCGTCATGCGGTTGGCCATCTGCGCGGCCACCGCAACGCTCGCGACCAGCGCGATACCGGCGCCAAGGCCGATCGTTGTCTTCTTGAGTTTCATGGTGTCTTCTTACTCCCCTGTTGTTGCGCCAACGCCGCTTGGCATCGGCCCGTCTTCGGTCGCCTTCCATCTTCCCCGCAGCGCGGGGGCCGGCGCTCAGGCGTCGAGCGCACGGCAATCCTGCGGCAGCCATCCGATCTCGATGACCTGCCCCGGTTCGAGCCGCTTCTGATCGGGCGCGTTCCGTGTCTTGATGATGAAGTCCTCGTTCCCCGCCACGCGCAGGCGCGTGCGGAAGATGTCGCCCATGTAGATGAACTCGAGCACTTCCGCCTCGAGCGTATGGGCGCCGGGCAGGAGGCGCTCCTTGTTGTATTCCACCCGCTCGGGCCGGATCGAAACGCGCGTGCGCTCGCCCACCCTGGAGACGTTGACGGGCTTTGCGTCGATCAGCTCGCCATGGTCGAGGCGGACCGTGCAGCGGTCGCCCTCGATCGATTCGACGACGCCTTCAAGCGTGTTGTTCTCGCCGATGAACTGGGCCACGAAGCTGTTGCGCGGCTCTTCGTAAAGGACGTCGGGCGGGTCGAGCTGCTGGATGACACCGTCGTTGAAGACCGCGACGCGGTCGGACATGGTCAAGGCCTCGGTCTGGTCGTGGGTGACATAGACGACGGTGATGCCAAGCTGGTGGGCAAGGCGCTTGATCTCGAACTGCATGTGTTCGCGCAACTGCTTGTCGAGCGCGCCGAGGGGCTCGTCCATCAGAACGAGCTCGGGCTCGAAGACAAGCGCGCGGGCAAGCGCGATGCGCTGCTGCTGGCCGCCCGAAAGCTGTGCCGGCCGGCGGCCGCCGAACTCGCCCATCTGCACCATGTCGAGCGCCCGGCGCACCTTCTCCTCGCGCTCGGGCTTGGGGATGCCGCGCACCTCGAGCGGGAAGCTCAGGTTCTCGGCCACCGACATGTGCGGAAACAGCGCGTAGTTCTGGAACACCATGCCGATGCCGCGCTTGTGCGGGGGAATGTTGTTGATCGGACGCCCGCCAAGGCGAATCTCTCCGTGAGTCGCCGTCTCGAACCCTGCGAGCATCATCAGGCAGGTGGTCTTGCCCGACCCCGAAGGGCCCAGCATGGTCAGAAACTCGCCCTTGCCGATCGTCAGGTTCAGGTCCTTAACGACCAGCGTTTCTCCATCGTAGCTTTTCTGAACGTGGTCAAAGGCCACGAAGGCATCGTCCGAAGATCGGTCGAGCAACGGGAAACCCCCTGTCTTGTTGTTCTTTGTCGCGGCGCTCGGCGGCGCGGCTTTAAGAGAACGTAGCGACCGCCATGGGTCAAGCGCAACACGAAAGCGACATCCGGACGCCGTTTCCGACACCCCGGGGGCCCGGTCCCACCCGGGGACACGCCATCCGCGCAAGGGCCAGAGGTCCCCCGTGAGGGCGAAAATCATGGATCAGAGGGGGGAGAATGGTGCGGCCGAGAAGACTCGAACTTCCACGGGAGTTACCCCACAGCGACCTCAACGCTGCGCGTCTACCAATTCCGCCACGGCCGCACTGCCTTGGCTTGGTGCGGCGGTATTTAGCGAGTCGCCCCGGCGATGTGAAGGGGCAAATTTCGACTTTTTCGCCATTTTCCGCGCGCCGCTGTCCGGGACAGCCCGACGGGGCCCCGGTGCCGACGGGTGCGGGTGTTGACGGGTGCGGGTGTTGACGGGGCCGCCCCGGCGCGGGATAGGGAAGGCGCGCGGCGCGCGGCGCCGCCCAAGGGATGCCCCAAGGGATGCGTTGACATGACCGAATGGAGCGTGACCCCGGGACTGGTCGAATATCCGCGCGCGCTGGCCGAGATGGAAGCGCGCGCCGCTGCGATCGCCGAGGGGACAGCGGACGAGCTTGTCTGGCTGGTCGAGCACCCGCCCCTTTACACGGCCGGCACCTCGGCCAGGCCCGAGGATCTTGTCGACCCGAACCGCTTTCCCGTCTACGAGGCCCGCCGCGGCGGCCAGTACACCTACCACGGCCCCGGCCAGCGCGTCGTCTACACGATGCTCGATCTCAACCGTCGCGGCCGCGACGTGCGCCGCTTTGTCCGACAGCTCGAAGCGTGGGTCATTGCGACGCTGGCCGAATTCAACGTCCGCGGCGAGATTCGCGAGGGGCGCGTCGGCGTCTGGGTGACGCGCCCGGACAAGCCG
>RFGD01000449.1 GCA_003696705.1 Alphaproteobacteria bacterium
GCTCTTCGTAGACGGGGGTGACGTCGTAGGCAGCGTCTCGGACCAGGTCCCACTGCGTGGAGGCTGGCAAGGGCACCCCCAGGTGCCCCTCCAGCCGTTCGAGCCGATTGAAGGGGAGCCCGCTCCCGTACTTCAGCAGCGCGACGATTCCCTTCGCGCTCGCGTCGTACTTCTCGTCACCGGCCCCCTCGGGCAGCTTGGCCACGAAGAGTTCGCCGCACAGGTTGCAGCGAAATGTCTGCAGCTCGTAGACGGTCGCCTTGACCGGGGCCTGCCCTTCGACCCGCACCAGCAGGCGCGGCCGATGCTTCTGCTCGTAGACCTTCCCCCTCGCGCAGCTCGGACACGAGTCCCCCGGGCAGAGACGCTCGTGCGGGACCTGGATTCGGTCAGCCCCTGTGTAGGCGTCCGCGCCGTTGCGCCCATGACCCTTGGCCGGCTGCTCCTCCTGCTCGCTGGCGACGTCGCCCTCGCGGGTCTCGGAGTCCTCTGCCTCCTCCGGGCCTCGGTCGGCCCCGCCGTCCGTCGCCGCCGACAGGAGCTTGTTCAGCTTCTCGCTGCTGGTGAGCCCGAACAGGCTGCGGAGACGCCGGATCGTCAGGTTCTTCTCGCCGAGTTCGCGCACGACGAAGGACAGCGTCTCCACCACCGCCCGGAGCTCCGCCCGCTCCTCCTCCGAGAGCGCCCCCTCTCCCGCACGATCGATCATGGCCTTCAGCTTGGCCTCGTCGACACGCTTCACTGCGGGCCAGGGCCTGAGCGTGCGGCGCGGCCGACGGCGCTTCTCCTGCTTGCGCTTCCTCTTCGCTCCCTTGTTCGGCTTCCGACGGCCCATTCTGCCTCCAGGCGACCTCACACTTCTCGCGTGCCAACACGCGGTCCTGAGAGGCCAAGAACTCAAGGCGATCGGGCCAGATGTCTTACGCGGAGAGCAGGGTGGACCCGGCGCTGCAGCTCGTCATCGCATTTCGGGATTCGGTGATGCGCTTCCGGAACGCACCGGCATTCCGGTCGCCACTACCACTGCCTGTCGCCGAACCCGAACCCGAACCAAGCACAC
>RFGD01000450.1 GCA_003696705.1 Alphaproteobacteria bacterium
GGCGCCTCGCCCTCGGCCAGGAACCGGAAGGCCCCGGCGGCCGAGATTCGACCGATCGGAATCGCGTCGGGATGCCTTGCGCGCCAGTCCTCGAGCGTGAACGCATCCGAAAGCGGGGTCACACCGATGCGCCAGCCCTCGCGCATGCGCCGCTCGACCTCGGGCCAGGTCAGCCCGCCGGCCAGGACGCGACCGCCAAGGTTGGGCGGCAGGACATGGCGCGCCCCCGGCCGCGTCTGCACGCGCGGCAGCTGCCAGACGTTCGTGCGGCCGAACTCCGGCCCAAGGTCGGTCGCGACAAGGGTATTCAGCGCGTCATTGTCCGACGCCGCCAGAAGCTGGTCGTAGTGGACGAACTCGAGCCCGTGCTCGGCCGCCTCGGACAGGATGTCGCCGTAATAGACCGGGACGCCCCGATCGCGGGCGGGGCGCAGATGGGCGCGGTTGGTGTCCGTGACGATCACCGGCACGCCCTCGCGGATCAGGGCCTCGCCGAGTTCGGCCGCGAAGCGCGAGCCCCCGACGATGATGAGCCCCGGCACCTCGGCCCCCGAAAGGCCGAGCGCCCGCGCAAGTGGCGAAAGGCCGAAGCCGTGGACAAGGACCGTCACCATGACCAGCGCGAAGGCAATCGGCGTCACCAGCGCCGCATCCTCGATTCCGACGGCCAGAAGGCGCTCACCGAACAGCCCGGCCACCGCGACAAGGACGACGCCGCGCGGCCCGGTGAAGGCGACCAGAAGCCGCTCTCGGCACGAAAGATCGGTCCCGGCCAGCGATACGAGGACCGTCACCGGCCGCACGACAAGAACGGCCAGCGCGACGAAGACCGCCGCCCTGAGGTCAAGCCGCGCAAGCTGGCTGAAGTCGAGCGAGGCCGCGAGAAGCACGAAGACCCCGGACACCAGAAGGACGGTGGCATGTTCCTTGAAGCGCCGGATCTCGGTATAGGACGGCAGATCGGCATTGGCGATGACCACGCCCATGACCGTGACGGCAAGAAGCCCGCTTTCGTGAAGCGCAAGGTTGCAGCCGGCGAAGGCCACGAGGAGCGCGGCAAAGAGGACCGGCACCTTCATGTATTCGGGCACATGCCCGTTGCGGAAGGCCCATGAAAGGCCGCGGCCGAATGCAAGGCCCACCAGCGCGGCAAGGACGACCCCGCCGGTGATCGAGGCCGCCGCCTCGGCCCAGCCGACGCCGGTCGTGCGCACAAGGACGACCTCGAGCGCCAGAACGGCGGCAAGCGCCCCCACGGGGTCGTTGACGATGGCTTCCCACTGAAGAACGGCGGCCGGCCGCCGGGCCAGCCGCGCCTGGCGAAGAAGGGGCGCAATGACGGTGGGGCCGGTGACGATCATGATGCCGCCCAGCACCGCCGACACGGCCCAGTCGAGGCCCGCGCCGAAGTGAAGCGCGGCGGCCGACCCCGCCCAGCCGATCGGCGCGCCCAGAAGGACAAGGCGGCGCACCGCCTTCCCCGTCCCCTCGGGCAAGGCGTGGAAATCGAGCGTCAGCCCCCCTTCGAAGAGGATCACCGCGACCGCGATCGAGATCGCCGGACCGATGATCGGCCCAAGATCCCGCGCCGGGTCCAGAACACCCAGGACGGGGCCCGCGA
>RFGD01000451.1 GCA_003696705.1 Alphaproteobacteria bacterium
CGGTCTGGGCGATGACGGCAGCGCCGTAGTTACCCAGGATCGCCGCCAGTGCGGTGCTCAGAAGAAGCTTTTTCATGTCCTACTCCGTCTTCTGTTGTCGTTCGTTTCCTGCCTGCGGGCGAAGTGTGAGGGGGGGTCACCCTTCAGGCCTGTCTGAAATCAGGTCGAGACTGACGCCCCCGGGGGTTGTGTGTGAGGGGGGGTGAGGTGGCGGGCGCCAGCTCGAACCTGACGCCGACAAGATTGGCCGCGGCGCGCCGCAGGGGCCATTCATCAATGGTTTGTTTGGGGAAAACGCGCCCTCTGCTTACGCGCTTCAACCAAAGATTAGAGAAAATCCCATTGTTTTTCAGGGATATGCCGCGGGGTAACCCTTGGCGGTAATGTGCCGGGTCCCCGCCGGATAAACCGAAGTTGAATGCAGAAGGGCGCCGCAGCCGCCGAATCGGCAGGGCCTCAGCCGGTATTCACGTCCACGCCCAGCGCCTTTGCGACGGTGAAGATATCCTTGTCGCCGCGACCGCACATGTTCATGACGATGATCTTGTCCTTCGGCATTTCGGGCGCCGCGCGCATGACATGCGCCAGCGCATGGCTGGGCTCGAGCGCGGGGATGATCCCCTCGGTCTCGCAGCAAAGCTGGAAGGCGGCCAGCGCCTCGGCATCCGTCACCGAGACGTATTCGGCGCGTCCGGTATCGCGAAGCCAGGCGTGTTCAGGACCGACACCCGGATAGTCCAGCCCGGCCGATATGGAATAGCCTTCCAGGATCTGACCGTCGTCGTCCTGAAGAAGGTAGGTCCGGTTCCCGTGCAGCACGCCCGGCCGACCGCCCGTCAGCGAGGCGCAATGCTCCATCCGGTCGTCGACCCCCTTGCCGCCGGCCTCGACCCCGACGATGCGCACGCCCGTATCGTCAAGGAAGGGATAGAAAAGCCCCATGGCGTTCGACCCGCCACCGATGGCGGCCACCAGCATGTCGGGAAGGCGCCCCTCGGCTTCGAGGATCTGGGCCCGCGCCTCTTTCCCGATGATCGACTGGAAGTCGCGAACCATGGCCGGATAGGGGTGAGGTCCGGCGACCGTCCCGATGCAATAGAAGGTGTCGCGGACATTCGTCACCCAGTCGCGCAGCGCATCGTTCATGGCGTCTTTCAGCGTGCCGCGGCCCGAGGTCACCGGCACCACCTCGGCCCCCAGAAGGCGCATGCGAAACACGTTGGGGGCCTGTCGCTCGACGTCGTGCTTGCCCATGTAGACAACGCATTTCAGGCCGAACTTCGCACATACCGTCGCCGTCGCGACCCCGTGCTGTCCCGCCCCCGTTTCGGCGATGATGCGGGTCTTTCCCATGCGACGCGCAAGAATGATCTGGCCAAGCACATTGTTGATCTTGTGCGCGCCGGTATGGTTGAGCTCGTCGCGCTTCATGTAGACCCGGGCGCCGCCCAGACGCTCTGTCAGCCGCTCGGCGAAATACAGCGGCGAAGGCCGGCCGACGTAGTGCTTCCAGAGATCGTCCATTTCGGCCCAGAAGGTCGGGTCGGTCTTGGCCTTCTCATACTCGGCTTCAAGTTCCAGGATGAGGGGCATCAGCGTCTCGCTGACGAAACGCCCGCCGTAGATCCCGAAGCGGCCACGTTCGTCCGGGCCGGTGGCAAAACTGTTGAGCTGCTCTGTGGACATGGAAGTCTCCGTTATCCTCGGCGCCACGAGGGGCCGCCGCCTTCGGTCACGCAATGTCGCAGGCTGGGCCGGGGCGTCAAGCCTTCGCTGCCCTCACGAACGCGGCGACAAGGGCCGGATCCTTCTCGCCCGGGGCCGCCTCGACGCCGGACGAGACGTCGACCTGCCGCGCCCCGGTCAGCCGAATCGCCTCGGCGACATTTCCGGGATCCAGGCCGCCGGCGAGCATCCAGGGCACGGCCCAGCGCCGGTTCGCAATCAGCCGCCAGTCGAAGGCGATGCCATTGCCGCCGGGCAGCGCATCGCCCGGCCGCGGCTTTGCGTCCACAAGGATCTGGTCCGCGACGCGGGCATGGGCGTCGAGCGCGGCAAGATCCGCCTCGGTCGCAATCCCGACGGCCTTCATCACCGGCAGGCCGTGGCGCTGGCGGACCTCGGCCACGCGCGCAGGCGTCTCGGCGCCGTGAAGCTGGATCATGTCAAGGGGCACGCGACCCAGGACCGCGTCCAGAACGGCGTCATCGGGATCGACGAACAGACCAACCTTGGCGATGCCGGCCGGAACCTCGGCGGCGAGGGCAGCGGCCTCGGCCGCGGTGACATGACGCGGCGAGCGCGGGAAGAAGACGAACCCGACATAGGCCGCGCCCGCATCGACGGCGGCGCGCACCCCCTCGGGCGTCCGAAGCCCGCAGATCTTCACCCGGATGTCCTGAGCCATGGGCCGACCGTCACGCCTTTCGCCGCCGCCCTGCGCCTTCGACCAGGGCCAGGACGTCGTCGGCGGGGCCGCTTTCCTTCACGCTGCGAAGGCTTTCCACCTCTTGCCGAAGGGCTTCGACCTCGCGCCGGCGGCGGGCCGCATCCGCGCGATGACGGTGCTCTCGGAGCCACTCCCAGACGAAGCCAAGGAAGAGCCCAAGTAGGATCCCCAGGAAAAGGACAAGGAACACCGGGAGCTCTAGCCCGAGATCGACGCCCAGAAACTCGGCGAGTTCGGGCGGCAGGGGGCGCAGCACAACGGGCTCTCGGTTGGCGATTGCGAAGACGACAAGGACAATGCCGACGGCGCCGAACACCAGATAGCGAAGAATGCGCACGATCAGTCTTCCAGCCCGTTCAACCGGTCACGCAGAAGCTTGCCCGCCTTGAAGAAGGGAACGTATTTCTCCTCGACGGCGACCGTCTCGCCGGTGCGGGGGTTACGCCCGATCCGCGCATCGCGTTTCTTGACCGAGAAGGCGCCGAAACCGCGAAGCTCGACGCGATTGCCTTCGGCAAGGGCGTTGATGATCTCCTCGAACACCGTGTTCACGATGCGCTCGACATCCCGCTGGTAAAGATGCGGGTTCTCCTCGGCAATGCGCTGGATGAGCTCCGAACGGATCATGAAGTCATCTCCCGGTATTTTCTTGGCCGGACCATGGGCGCGGCTTGGGGACTATATGTCGAATCCGGCCGCCCAAGAAAGGGTTTCCGGGGCGCCTGCGCCCAAATTGCGCGCCTTGCGGGCATTCCGGCGGCCGGCCGGCGCCCCCCGCGTGCCACGCAGGCCCCTTTGCCCTTGCGATGACGCGGCGGCCGTCGCGCGGGTGATTCGGACGAAAAAGGCCCCCGTGCGTCGCCGGGGGCCTTTCCTGGTTCTTCGGGCCGGGCCCGGAGATCAGTCTTCCTGCTTCTGACCCTTGAGCGCGGCACCAAGGATGTCGCCGAGCGATGCGCCCGAGTCGGACGAGCCGTATTGCGCGACGGCCTCCTTCTCTTCGGCGATCTCGCGGGCCTTGATCGACAGGCCGAGGCGGCGCGACTTCGGATCGACGTTCGTCACCCGCACGTCGACCTTGTCGCCGACCTGGAAGCGCTCGGGGCGCTGTTCGGCGCGATCGCGGCTGAGGTCCGAGCGGCGGATGAAGGACTTCATCCCGTTGTACTCTACCTCGATGCCGCCTTCCTCGATGGCGGTCACCGTCACGGTGATGACCGAGCCGCGCTTCACGCCTTCGACCACGTCCGAGAAGCTGTCGTCGAGCGCCTTGATCGAAAGCGAGATGCGCTCCTTCTCGACGTCCACCTCGGTAACGACCGCCTTCACGACGTCACCTTTGTGATACTTCTGGATCGCTTCCTCGCCGCGCTCTTCCCAGCTGAGGTCCGAAAGGTGAACCATGCCGTCGATGTCGCCCGGCAGGCCGACGAACAGACCGAATTCGGTGATGTTCTTGACCTCGCCCTCGACGACGGTGCCCGGCGGATGGGACTCGGCGAAGACCTCCCACGGGTTGCGCTGCGTCTGCTTGAGACCCAGCGAGACCCGGCGCTTGGCCTGGTCGATGTCGAGGACCATGACCTCGACTTCCTGGCTGGTCGAGACGATCTTGCCCGGATGGACGTTCTTCTTCGTCCAGGACATCTCGGACACGTGGACCAGACCTTCGACACCAGGCTCGAGCTCGACGAAGGCGCCGTAGTCCGTGATGTTGGTCACGCGGCCCTTGTGGACCGAGCCGACCGGATACTTGGCGGCCACGACGTCCCACGGATCTTCCTGCAGCTGCTTCATGCCGAGGCTGATGCGGTGGGTTTCCTTGTTGATCTTGATGACCTGAACCTTCACCGTCTCGCCGATCGAGACAATCTCGGACGGGTGGTTCACACGGCGCCAGGCCATGTCGGTGACGTGCAGAAGCCCGTCGACACCGCCAAGGTCCACAAAGGCACCATACTCGGTGATGTTCTTGACCTCGCCCTCGACCACGGTGCCTTCCGGATGGGTCTCGGCAAAGACTTCCCACGGGTTGCGCATGGTCTGCTTCAGGCCCA
>RFGD01000452.1 GCA_003696705.1 Alphaproteobacteria bacterium
CGGCTGGCGGCGAAGGCGGCAAGCTTCTGCGCCGACGCGGCACGATCGGGCCGCGCCATTGCCTTCCTCGCCATTTCCATTTCCTCGCCAAGGTCCTCGACCTCGCCGCCGGCGCCAAGCGCCATGGCAAGTTCGATCGCCTCGGCCGCGGCATCCCGAAAGAGCGGATCGTCGTGATAGATCCCCTCGAGAAGCCGCCTTGCGGCGGGCGACAGAAAGAGATGGGCATCGGGTGACCAGCGGGACACCGGTGCGGCCCCTTCGAGGATCAGCGGATTCTCGCGGCCGATCGCGAAAGCCGTCTCCCCCGAAATGTCGTCGCGCGTCTGAAGAAGGCGGTTCAGCCACCCGTCGCGGGCATTCGCCGGCGGCACGACGCCGGCGGTCCCGGCCTCGAGGATGTCCTGCCCGTCGAAGTGGCTGCGCTTGTCGCGGTAGGGCGTCGAGACGGCATGAACAAAGCCAAGCTCGCCGGACTTCCAGAGCGGCAACAGGCCCTCGAGCGAAGGATGCAGCGTGAAGAAGTCGTCGAGCGGCAACCCCTCGGCGCCAAGCGTCGAACGCATGGCGGCGAAGCGCCGCTCTCCGGTCGGGCGCACGACGTCCAGTCCGTCCATGGCCCCCCGCAGGATGATGACGACAAGCCGGTTGTCCCAGGGCGCCGAGGCAAAGGCGATCGGCGTGATCCAGGGGCTTGCGGCGACCGAACACCCAAGTGCCAGCCCCCCTTGCAGAAGTTTCCGTCTGGTTGTGCGGGTCATGACGCCCCCCTACCTGGTCTGGAACTCGGGCGCGGCAAGCGCGATGCCGACGCCCTCCCATGAAGTCGGCGCCTGGGCCAAGGCGGCGCGCGTGTCGTCGCGCAGAAGCCGGCCGAGCGCGCGTTCGCCGAAAGCGGCCGGCGGCGGCAAGGTCGGGCTGAGCGCGGCCGGCGCCGACATGGCCCACTGGATGCGCCCGGCAAGTCCCTGCGGCGTGATCCAGGCATCCACGCTGTCGGGCCAGCCGTCGGGACCGGTGGGGCGATGCCACGGCTGGCCCATCACCGAGAGCGGCGCGACGAACAGCCGGCGAAGCTTGCCCGGCGACATCGCCGCGAGCGCCTTCCGGTCAAGGCCCAGCGCCCGCAAGGCCGAGACGATGAAATCGAACGGCGGCTTGGCCTTCGCGCCCGGCAGGGTGCGCGCCGACGGGTGGTCGAGAAGAACGCGATAGACGGGAACGAGCGCCGTGTCGCCGGCAAGATAGGCATCGGCCATCTCTTCGACGAGATCTGCCGGCGGCGTGTCGGCAATGAAATGGGCGGCGATCTTCCGGGCCAGATGGCGCGCCGTCGCCGGATGGTGGGCGATATCGACAAGCGCGGACCGGATCGCCTCGGGCCCGTCGGGCGCGCCATAGCGCCGCCCCAACACCACGTCGGCGCCCGGTTCGGCACGGCGGCGCCGGAAGGCGGTCCGACCGCGCGGGTCGATGCCGATCCCGGTCAGAAGCTCGGCGAATTCGCGCACGTCGTCCTGGGAATAGGGCGCGCCCACCCCCATCGTGTGCAGTTCGAGGATTTCGCGCGCCAGGTTTTCGTTGAGACCCTTCCCCGTACGGCGACCGACGGGGGAATTCGGCCCGATGGAGGCATCCTGATCGAGGTAGAAGAGCATCGCCGGATGCGTTTCGGCCGCAATCAGCATGTCGACGAAGCGACCGCCGACGTGGGGACGGATGGCGCTGTCCACGTATTCCTCGATGAACAGCCGGTGGACCGGCGACGATTTCCCAGACACGGTGAAATGATTGCGCCAGAACCAGACGAGGCGCTCTCGGAAGGGGTCGGCGCCCGCAGCTCCCCGCAGAAGCGTTGCCCTGAGATCGTCGGCAAGGACTTCGGTCACGCCCTTGCGGAAGGCTTTCCTGAGCCGCTTGTCCTCGGCCTCGGTCAGGGTCTTCTGGCGCTTGCGCTTCCGGATCTCGGCATAGTCGCGCGCAAGCGCCATACGGCGCGGCCGGGGGGCGACGGGAAAGGCCCTTGCGTTCGTGTCCTTGCCCTCGATCCTTCGCAACATCTCCTCGGGACGGCCTGGCACGGCCGGAAGACCGGTACCGAAGCGTACCGCCGAAACGGTTTCCCAGTCGATCATGTGTCGGGTCTCCTCGTCAGCCGGACGTCAATTATACGCCCGGCCGAGAGGATTCCGTCGCGGGAAAATCGCGGCCGCCCGCCCCGTGCACGCCATTCGGCGGGCACCCGCCGATCGGACCCCGGCGGGGCCTATTCCTCGGGGATGATGCGCAGGCCGAGTTCGCGAAGCTGTTCGTTCGTCGGCTCGGTTGGCGCGCCCAGAAGAAGGTCCTCGGCGCGCTGGTTCATCGGGAACATGATGACCTCGCGGATGTTCTCCTCGTCGGCCAGCAGCATCACCATGCGGTCGATCCCGGCGGCGCATCCGCCGTGCGGCGGCGCACCGAAGCGGAAGGCCTTGACCATGCCCTGAAAGCGCGTCTCGACCTCTTCGCGGGAATAGCCGGCGATCTCGAACGCCTTGAACATGATGTCC
>RFGD01000453.1 GCA_003696705.1 Alphaproteobacteria bacterium
ATGACTTGGTGCCTTCGGGAACCGAGTGACAGGTGCTGCATGGCTGTCGTCAGCTCGTGTCGTGAGATGTTGGGTTAAGTCCCGCAACGAGCGCAACCCTTGTCCCTAGTTGCCAGCACTTCGGGTGGGAACTCTAGGGAGACCGCCGGTGACAAACCGGAGGAAGGTGGGGATGACGTCAAGTCATCATGGCCCTTATGGCCAGGGCTACACACGTGCTACAATGGACGGTACAGAGGGTTGCCAACCCGCGAGGGGGAGCCAATCCCAGAAAGCCGTTCGTAGTCCGGATCGGAGTCTGCAACTCGACTCCGTGAAGTCGGAATCGCTAGTAATCGCGAATCAGCATTGTCGCGGTGAATACGTTCCCGGGTCTTGTACACACCGCCCGTCACACCATGGAAGTTGGTTGCACCAGAAGTAGGTAGCCTAACCTTCGGGAGGGCGCTTACCACGGTGTGGCTAATGACTGGGGTGAAGTCGTAACAAGGTAGCCGTACGGGAACGTGCGGCTGGATCACCTCCTTTCAAGAGTAAACCTTGATGGGCCGGCGCGTGTCGTCGGCGCGAGCTCCCACACAAGTTGCCTGTTTCCTGGCGAAATCAGCCGGCCATGGGTCTGTAGCTCAGTTGGTTAGAGCGCACCCCTGATAAGGGTGAGGTCGGAAGTTCAAATCTTCCCAGACCCACCATTTCAGGGCGGGGCCATAGCTCAGCTGGGAGAGCGCCTGCTTTGCAAGCAGGAGGTCGGCGGTTCGATCCCGCCTGGCTCCACCATTTCCTGGTGATGACGCACCGGTGGAGACGGCGACAGGCGGCAATTCAGGGACAGTGACCTTCATTATGGTTGCGTCCTGGCAGTAACTTGAACTGCGATGCGCAGTTAAGGTCACTGTCCCTGAATTGTTTCGTTCTTTAACAATCTGGATTTGTTTTGACGTCTAGCATCGAGCTGCGGCTCGATGAAAGAGACTGCATTCGTACAAGTTGTTTGACTTTATATGGTCAAGCGACTAAGCGCGCGCGGTGGATGCCTAGGCGGCAGGAGGCGATGAAGGACGTTGTAGCCTGCGATAAGCCTCGGGGAGCTGGCAAACAAGCTTTGATCCGGGGATTTCCGAATGGGGCAACCCGGCCACTTCGGTGGTCATCGCACACTGAATTCATAGGTGTGCGAGGCGAACCCGGGGAACTGAAACATCTAAGTACCCGGAGGAAAAGAAATCAACCGAGATTCCCTCAGTAGCGGCGAGCGAACGGGGAACAGCCCAGTCACCATCAACTCGTGAATCCTAGTAAAACGGTCTGGAAAGTCCGGCCATAGAAGGTGATAGCCCTGTATGCGAAAGGTGAAGCGAGGGGGTGACGAAGAGTAGGACGGGGCACGTGAAACCTTGTCTGAAGATGGGGGGACCATCCTCCAAGGCTAAATACTCCCTGCCGACCGATAGTGAACTAGTACCGTGAGGGAAAGGCGAAAAGAACCCCGGAGAGGGGAGTGAAATAGAACCTGAAACCGCGTGCGTACAAGCAGTGGGAGCCCGGCTTCGGCTGGGTGACTGCGTACCTTTTGTATAATGGGTCAGCGAGTTACTTTTTGCGGCAAGCTTAACCGTGTAGGGGAGGCGTAGGGAAACCGAGTCTTAAATGGGCGATTGAGTCGTAAGGAGTAGACCCGAAACCGGGCGAGCTAGCCATGGCCAGGGTGAAGGCAGGGTAAAACCTGCTGGAGGCCCGAACCGGGTAATGTTGAAAAATTATCGGATGAGCTGTGGCTAGGAGTGAAAGGCTAAACAAGCTCGGAGATAGCTGGTTCTCCTCGAAAGCTATTTAGGTAGCGCCTCGTGTCTCACTCCTGGGGGTAGAGCACTGTTTCGGCTAGGGGGTCATCCCGACTTACCAAACCGATGCAAACTCCGAATACCAGGAAGTGCAATCACGGGAGACACACGGCGGGTGCTAACGTCCGTCGTGGAAAGGGAAACAACCCAGACCGCCAGCTAAGGTCCCGAAATTACAGCTAAGTGGGAAACGATGTGGGAAGGCAGAGACAGCCAGGAGGTTGGCTTAGAAGCAGCCACCCTTTAAAGAAAGCGTAACAGCTCACTGGTCTAGTCGGCCTGCGCGGAAGATTTACCGGGGCTCAAGCTGTATACCGAAGCTGCGGATGCGTGCATTTCCTAATGCACGCATGGTAGAGGAGCGTTCTGTAAGCCTGCGAAGGTGTGCTGCGAGGCATGCTGGAGGTATCAGAAGTGCGAATGCTGACATGAGTAACGATAATGCGGGTGAAAAACCCGCACGCCGAAAACCCAAGGTTTCCTGCGCAACGCTAATCGGCGCAGGGTGAGTCGGCCCCTAAGGCGAGACCGAAAGGTGTAGTCGATGGGAAACAGGTCAACATTCCTGTACCGCGGACTATTGCGATGGGGGGACGGAGAAGGCTAGGCCTACCGGGCGTTGGTTGTCCCGGGGAAAGTATGTAGGCAGGGATCTCAGGCAAATCCGGGATCTCAATGTCGAGATACGAGACCACCGGCCTTTGTGCCGGGAAGTGGCCGATGCCATGCTTCCAGGAAAAGCCTCTAAGCTTCAGATAGTTCGTGACCGTACCGTAAACCGACACAGGTGGGTGAGGAGAGAATCCTAAGGCGCTTGAGAGAACTCGGGTGAAGGAACTAGGCAAATTGGTACCGTAACTTCGGGAGAAGGTACGCCCCTGCTGGTGACGAGACTTGCTCTCCGAGCTGGTGGGGGTTGCAGTGACCAGGTGGCTGCGACTGTTTATTAAAAACACAGCACTCTGCAAACTCGAAAGAGGACGTATAGGGTGTGACGCCTGCCCGGTGCCGGAAGGTTAAGTGATGGGGTTAGCTCTTCGGAGCGAAGCTCTTGATCGAAGCCCCGGTAAACGGCGGCCGTAACTATA
>RFGD01000011.1 GCA_003696705.1 Alphaproteobacteria bacterium
AGCATGATCTCGCGGTCGAGCGCCGTGGGCGGATGGCGGCTGTCGATGAGATGGAAGATGGCCCGCAGGGTGGGGCGTTCGGTCAGATAGCGCCCGATGAGCCGCTGCCAGCGCTCCCGCTCGGTCCGGGCCACCTTCGCATACCCGAAGCCAGGCAGGTCGACCAGGTAGAAGCGGTCGTCGACCCGGTAGAAGTTCAGCTCGCGCGTCTTGCCCGGCGTGCCGCTCGTGCGGGCCAGCGCCCGGCGCCCCGTCACCAAGTTGATGAGGGAACTCTTGCCCACGTTCGAGCGGCCGATGAAGGCCACCTCGGGCAGGCCGTCATCGGGCAGGCCGGACCAGGCCGCCACGCCCCGGACGAACTGCACGTCGCGCATCTTCATGGGTCTGCCGCCCGTGGCCGGGCGCCTGCTCCGGCGGACCGGCCTCAGGCCGGCGCCAGGTGCTCCTTCACCGTCGCCCCGATGAGGGCGGGGTTCTTCACGACGATGGCCCCGGCCGCCTCGAGCGCAGCGAACTTGTCCTCGGCCGTCCCCTTGCCGCCCGAGATGATGGCGCCGGCGTGGCCCATGCGGCGTCCCGGCGGCGCCGTGCTCCCGGCAATGAAGGCAAAGACGGGCTTGGTCATGTGCTCCTGGATGTAGGCGGCGGCCTCCTCCTCGGCCGTCCCGCCGATCTCGCCGATGAGGACGACGGCCTCGGTCTGCTCATCCGCCTGGAAGCGTTCGAGCACGTCGACGAAGCGGGTGCCGATGACCGGGTCGCCGCCGATGCCGACGGCCGTGCTCTGCCCGAAGCCCTGCCGCGTGAGCTGGTCGACGGCCTCGTAGGTGAGCGTCCCCGAGCGCGAGACGACCCCCACCGAGCCCGGCGTGAAGATCATCGCGGGCATGATGCCGACTTTGGCCTCACCCGGCGTGATGACCCCCGGACAGTTCGGCCCGATGAGGCTGGCCCCCTTCCGCTTCACGTAGTGATACACGGGGATCATGTCGCGGGCCGGGATCCCCTCGGTGATGCAGATGATGACCTCGATGCCG
>RFGD01000454.1 GCA_003696705.1 Alphaproteobacteria bacterium
CGCCGAATCCGGATCTGGAGCCGATCGATGCCGGCGCCGGCGAGCCCCGATTGCCGCTTCCGGATTTCGTCGCGCCGTCCCTGCAGGAATCGATCCATGGTTTTTCGAAATATCCGGCGACGCGCGGCAATGCCGAGCTGCGCGAGGCGATCGCGGCCTGGCTGCAGCGCCGCTATGGGCTGTCCGAAGTTGACGCCGGCACTCAGGTGCTCACGGCCAACGGCACGCGCGAGGCGCTCTTTGCCGTGGCGCATGCACTGATCAATCCCGAGGCGGCCAGCAGGCCGTATGTGCTGATGCCCAATCCGATGTATCAGATCTATCTGGGCGCCGCGGTCACGGCCGGCGGCCGTCCGTATTTCATGCCGTGCACCGCAGCTACCGGCTTCGCCCCGGATCTGGATGCGGTGCCCGAGGATGTCTGGGAAGACACGGCACTGGTGTATCTGTGTTCGCCGTCGAATCCGACCGGATGGATCGCCGACGAGGCCTATCTGACGCGGCTGATCGAGCTGGCGGATCGCCATGATTTCTTCATCGTCTCCGACGAATGCTATTCCGAGATCTACTGGAAGGATGCGCCGGTCGGGCTGCTCGAGGTCTGCGAACGGATGGGGCGGACGGATTTCCGCCGTTGTCTGGTGATGAATTCGCTGTCCAAGCGCTCGGCTCTTCCCGGCCTGCGCTCCGGCCTGATCGCCGGCGATGCGGCGCTGATTGCCCGCTTTGCGAAGCTGCGCAGCTATACCGGGCCGGCGACCCCTTTGCCGCTGCAGCATGTCGCGGCCCGCGCCTGGGCGGATGAGGCTCATGTTCAGAAGCATCTGAAGGTCTATCGCGAAAGCCTGCGCGCCTTCTTTGATGCATGGGGCGAGGGCGAGCCGCCGGCGGGCTCATTCTTCGTCTGGCTGCCGGTGGGCGATGGCGAGGATTTTGCGAAGGCCGCCTTCGCGCAGCAGGCGGTGACGGTGCTGCCCGGCGCCTATCTGGGCGCCGGCGAGGACAATCCGGGGGCGGGTTTTGTGCGCGCAGCCCTGGTGGACGGGCCGGACAAGGCGGCGGAGCTGGCGCGCCGGCTCAGAAAGGTGAGGATCCAGTGATGCGTATTTCGGACAAGGTCGAGCAGACGCTTAGGCAGCTGGCCGAACAGGGCCGCACGCTGAACTGCTATGTCTACGATACGACCCCGATGCGCCAGAAGATCGCGCATCTGAACGCGATCATGCCGGCCGGGGTCGAGGTCTATTACGCGATGAAGGCCAATCCCCATCTGGCCTTTCTGCAGGCGGCGCGCGAGGCTGGCGCGGCCGGCATCGAGATCGCCAGCCTCGGTGAGGCCGAAAAGGCTGTGGCGGCAGGCTTTGCGCCGTCGCAGCTGATCTACACGGGGCCGGGCAAGACGCCCGAGGAATTGCGCTGGGGCGTGGAGCAGGGCATCCGCACGATCCATGTCGAATCGCTGCTGGAGGCGCA
>RFGD01000081.1 GCA_003696705.1 Alphaproteobacteria bacterium
GCTCACGTCATAGGCCACCACCCACTGCGAGCCGTCGTACTCGACGATGTCGTTGTCCTGTAGGCCGCTGATGGTGCCGAAGTTGGCGTGCAAGCTGGCCGCGTTGGTGATGATGTAGCGGGCGCCCGTAGCCGGGCTGACGCCGGGATCGAGCGTCGCATCCACCTGCACGTCGATGACGTCGGGCTGGAAGTCGATGCCGGCGATGGCGGCATCGAGGTCGGCTTTGCGCACGGCGTGGTTGGAATCGATAGGCACGCCCGTGATCGTGATCGTGTTGAACGAGGCGTTGCCGGCGGCGTCGCGCAGCACCAGTGTCGAGGCGGTGGGGGCGTCGGTGGCGTTGTCCAGCTTCGTCTTGTCGGCGGCCGGCATGAGGCCGTCCGACGAGGGCGTAGCCAGCGCCACCGAGATGTTAGCCACGTGGTTGGACACGTTGACGCTCACCGGCGAGGTGCCCGTGACGTTGCTGATACCTCCGAAGGCCGACTGCCATGCGGTGCCGTCGTACCACCGCAGCTCGCCGAGCGTGGTGTCGAAGTAGACCTGCCCCGCTACCGGCGTCGTAGGCGCTGTCGCCTGCGGGTCGATCACCGGCGCGATGACCTCGTTCTGAAACAGCTCTATTGGTGTGCGGAACTTCGCCATGACCTATCAGTTTAGTATGGCCGACCCAGCCTGCGGTTGCAGGAACGTGAGCCGCACCGTGTTGTTGTCGAGATACTCGATGGTGTCGGGCACCACCACCTTGTTGCTGTGGTCAGTGACCGTCACCGACGGGTATTTGTCAAGGTTGTGCACTATCGTCCATATGTTCGTCGCCACATTCTGGTTGAAGACGTAGTTTTTGTCTACGTTAGCGTTGGCCGAGCCAGCGCAGAAGTCCTCCGGATCGAACGGCTTGATGGAGAGGTTGGTGTGCGTCCGCGACACCGTCTGGCCGTCGGCAAGGTTGGTGAGTATCTCCTCGATGTACTCGTTCAGCTCTGCCGAATAGTTGGCCGACCCCCCACATATCTTGTCCACGAGGTGGTGGAACACCGACCACATGTGGTCGTACCTCTTCTTCGTGCTGTTGTACAGCAC
>RFGD01000455.1 GCA_003696705.1 Alphaproteobacteria bacterium
ACATTTACCTCAAAGTCGTCAATGGTAAACACCTCATTCAGGAACTGAGGTTTGACAAGGAATAAATAACCCTAGAAACTCACCAGAAAACCTGTGTACTTTACTGTAGGGTCTGTCTGAAATTAGCCAAATAATTGATAGGCAGCATTTTAAGTCGAAATTTTTGATAAAAAATACCCCGAAATTACCCTATAAAGGGTATATTTCGGGGAACAAAAATTTTCGATAGATGCAAGGTACCAAATTAAATTCGGGTTTTCTTTTTTCGGAGCAGGAAATGCGTGACAAGCGCTGGGAACGTTTTTTGCAAACAGACTTGGGCAAACTCTACCTAACAATACCTTTTAAAGAGCTTTCGGCTCGTTTTCCCTCCAAACGAAATAAATGTGGCGCTCGACCTGTCTTCAGTATAGAAGGTGGTATTGGATTGATGTTTTTGAAAAGCTATCTGAAGCTCTCAGATGCAAAAATCATTGATCAAATGAACTGTGGCAATTGGGCGATGCAATATTTTTGCGGGATTCGATTGAAGGAGGGGGAGCAGATAAAAGACCGCACTATCGTCAGTCGGTGGCGTGTGAAACTGGGTCAGTATTTGAAAATGGAAGAAATCCAGCAGATATTGGTCAGGGCGTGGTCAGGTGATATTGGAGACCAGGAGGCGAATGTGAGCGATGCGACCTGTTATGAAAGCCATGTTCGTTATCCGACCGATGTGAAGCTTTTATGGGAATGTATTGATTGGCTTCATAAGCAAATAAGTGCCCTTTGCGCACATACTAAAACCCCTCGTCCGAGAAATAAATTCCGAGATATAAAAACAGCTTATCTTGCTTACAGCCGCAAACGAAAGAAGACATATAAAGCGACTCATCGGCTCAAAAAACGCTTATTGTATTTGCTCAAAAAACTCTTTGGTCAAATTAGTCCGTTGATAGGTATTTGGAAAAAGAGTTTTTCATTTGGCGCCAAATCGCCCGTAAAAGCTGACTTTTTCGACCGATTGAGGTTGGTTCGGAAGGTTTATAAACAACAGCGATTACATTATGATCGCCCCGATGTTCGCATTCCCAATCGCATTGTTTCTCTTTTCAAACCTTATTTGCGCCCCATCGTGAGAGGGAAAGAAACCAAGCGGGTGGAGTTTGGGAAGAAGGTGCATAAGATGATGGTGGGCGGTATTGGATTTATTGAGCATTGGGATTATGAAGCCTTTCACGAAGGTGTTCGGGCGATTGAGACGATTTGGAAGCATCGAAAATATTTTGGGCACCTACGTCTCTTTGGCGGTGATGCGATTTACGCCAATAATAAAAACAGAAAATACTGTTCTCAAAACGGCATCTTTACTTGTTTCAAAAGAAAAGGACGGGCAGGAAAAAACGAAGCGCAGGCGACTTTAATGCGAAGCCTGATCGCCAAAGAACGCTCCACGGTTTTAGAGGGAAGTTTTGGAAATGAGAAAAATCATTATGGGCTGGACAAAATAAAAGCCAGAACGGAGCAGACCGAAAATGTCTGGATTTTCTTTGGAATGATGTGTGCCAATGCCATGAAAATTGCAAAAAAACGATACGGTCCACCCTAGAAAACATACCCTTCGAAAGGCTGGAAATTTAATGACTTGAACGGCTGTTGAACTAAAATTCAACGAGTGGAGCATTGTCCAATTTTCAGATTTTGCTAAAACGTATTAATAAAAACAATAAATCG
>RFGD01000456.1 GCA_003696705.1 Alphaproteobacteria bacterium
CGCCCCGGCTGGTGGGTCAGGCCGACGCGGCTCGGCGCCGCGCCTCAGTTCACGCGCGCGACGACGTAATCGGCAATGTCGGCAAGGATGTCGCGCAGCGCATGCGCGGGGACGTCCCCAAGCGCGGCCCGCGCGCGATCCGCCCAGTTCAGTGCCTCGGTCCGCGTTTCCTCGAGCGTGCCGTGGCGGTTCAGGATTTCCAGCGCCTCTTCAAGATCGCCGTCGTGCTGTTCGCCCCGTTCGATGACCCGTTCCCAGAAGGCACGCTCTTTCTTGTCGGCGCGGTGCACCGCCTTGATGACGGGAAGCGTCAGCTTGCGCTCTCGAAAGTCGTCCCCGACGTTCTTGCCGATGGTCTGCGAGACACCGCCATAGTCGAGAAGATCGTCGACGATCTGAAAGCTGATCCCCAAGGCGTCGCCGTAGTGGCGAAGCCCGCGCACGACGCCCTGCCGGGCGCCCGCGATGACGCCGCCAACCTCTGTCGCGGCGGCAAAAAGCGCCGCCGTCTTTCCGCGAATGACCCGCAGATAGACGTCTTCGTCGGTGGCAAGGTTTCGCGCCGCCGTCAGTTGCAGCACTTCCCCTTCGGCAATGGTCGCCGCCGCGTTGGCCAGGATGTCGAGGACGTGCAGCGACCCCGTTTCGACCATCAGCTGAAACGAGCGCGAGAACAGATAGTCGCCGACCAGAACCGACGACTTGTTGTCCCAAAGGAGATTTGCCGTGGGCCGGCCTCGGCGGCGCTCGCTTTCGTCGACGACGTCGTCATGGAGAAGCGTCGCGGTATGGATGAACTCGACAGTGGCCGCCAGGCGGATGTGATGCTCGCCCTCGTAGCCGCAAAGCCGCGCCGCGGCGAGCGTCAGCATCGGGCGAAGCCGCTTGCCGCCGGCATCCACCAGATGAGCCGTGACTTCGGGGATGCGGGGCGCGTGTTCCGAGGCCATGCGCTCTCGGATGAGACCGTCGACACGCAGCATGTCGGCGGCCACGCTCTCTTGCAGGCGCCGGTGCGGCGCATTTCCCGAAAGATCAAGGCCCATTCGCTTTGCCCTCGCCTGCGGCCCCTCGACATGCCGGGGCCAATCCCGTTATCCCGAAACCATGAGAGAACTGCTTCGTACCACCGATCCGACCGAGATCGCCTTTGCCAAGGCGCTGCTCGGTGGCGAAGGTATAGACGTGTTCGAAATGGACGTAAACATGAGCACGCTGGAAGGCTCGGTGGGCATTCTGCCACGGCGGCTCATGGTGCGCGACCGCGATCACTTTCGCGCCGCCGCGGCCCTTCGCGAAAACGGCCTGCGGCCGGTCACGCGATGACGGACGCCTTCCCCGAGGCCGCGCTGACCGAGAACGCGCTTCTGGGCGGCCGGCTTCGGATCGCGCAGCCCAGGCAGGGATTTCGGGCGACGTCGGACGCCCTCATCCTGGCCGCCGCCGTGCCGGCACGCCCCGGCGAGGCCGTGCTCGAGCTGGGGGTCGGAGCGGGCGCTGCCATCCTTGCCCTGGCCACGAGGGTGCCCGGCATCCATGCCGAGGGTCTTGAGCTGCAACCGGCCTATGCCGCGCTCGCGCGGCGAAACGCGGCACGAAACGCCATCCCGCTCGAGGTTCATGTCGGGGACGTGACGGACATGCCGCGGCCGCTCCGCCAGCGCCAGTTCGACCATGTCCTGGCCAATCCTCCCTATTTTGCCGAAGGCCGCGGCACGCCGGCGCCCGACGAGGCGCGCCGGACCGCCCGGCACGAATCGGCGGCCCTTTCCAGTTGGATCGAGGCCGCCCGCCGACGGCTCAGGCCGGGCGGGACACTGACGATCATCCAGGCGACCGAGCGCCTGACCGAACTTCTTCGCGCGGCCGACGCCGCCTTCGGCGCCATCGAGATCAAGCCCCTCGCGCCGCGCACCGGTCGGCCGGCGCCACGCTTCGTGGCGCGGATGCGCAAGGGCGCCCGGGGACCGCTCGTCCTTCACGCGCCCCTTGTCCTGCACGCCGGCGACCGCCACGAGCGCGGCGGCGACAGTTATGCCCCCGCGGCCTCGGCCATCCTTCGCGATGCCGCCCCGCTGGCCTTCGATCCGCGTGAAGACCCGCCTTCGGAAGGCGCCGCCTTTCATGGGGGGTGACACGACTCGGGCTTTGTGGTGCACTTGTTCATGGTCCAAACAGGAAAGGAGCAGCCAATGGCACTGAGTTCGCATCTTCAGGAGCTTCGCAGGAAGCACGAGGCGCTCTCGGAACAGGTCGAAGCGGCCCAGCGAAACCCGGCCATCGACGACCTTCAGATCAAGGCCATGAAGAAGGAAAAGCTGCGCCTGAAAGAGGAGATCGCCCGCCTGAGCGAAAAGGTGGCCTGACGCGACCCGCAGCCGCTATCGGCGACCGGCGCGCGCCGCGACGAAGGCGCCGCCGGCAACCAGAAACGCAGCACTGACAAGGCGCAGGCCGCCATGGGCTTCGCCTGCGCCCACAAGAATTGCGGTAGAAAGAATAGGCGCGGCGTAGGAGAAGACGCCAAGAAGGCGAATGTCCCCTCTCTTCACGCCGACATCCCACAGGAAGAACGCAAGCCCCACGGGGCCAAGACCCAGCCCCAGGACCGCAAGATGGCCGACCGGCCCGACCGGCCAGCGGGTGGGCTCGACGAGCATGTGGGTCACGCCCGACAGCGCGGCGGCCGTCAGGCAGAAGAAGGTGACCGCCTCGGTCGGGGTCCGCGAGACAAGCCGAGACAGAACGGAATACCCCGACCACGTAAGGGCACAGAGAAAGGCCAGCGCAAAGCCCGCCGCCGGCGCCGGCGCCGCGCCCTGCGAAGCGCCGCCCAACACGACGATGGCCGCGCCCGCGAAGGCCACCAGGGCGCCGACGACGTGACCCGCCCGAAGCCGCTCTCCGGGCAGGAGGCCCGAGAAGAGGACGATCAGAAGGGGCCAGAGATAGGCGATCAGACCCGCCTCGGCCGGGGGCGCCAGACGCAGCGCCGAGAAGTAGAGCGCGTGGTAGCCAAACAGCCCGACAACGCCGATGCACCAGGCCGCCGGCGAGGTCCGACGCAGCACTTCGGCGACGGAAATCCCGCGAAGCCAAGTCCAGACAAGACCCGAGACCCCCGCCACGGCGAAGGCCATCGCGTTCAGCTGGAACGGCGGCACCGGGGCCGTCCACACCGTCAGAAGGGCAAGAAGCGACCAGAGAAGGACCGCCCCGAATCCCACAAGCGTTGCCTGGCGCGCCTGCATGCTGCCCCCTTCATGAACAGAGGTGGCGCAAGCGCCACCTCTGACAGCCATTCCGACCCGCGCCGCACTCAGCGGCGACGGGCTAGATGAAATACTGCCCGCCGTTGGCAGAGATTGTCGAGCCGGTAATGAAACCGGCGTCGTCCGCGGCCAGGAAGACGACGCAGCGGGCGATCTCCTCGGGCTCGCCCAGGCGGCCGACGGCGATCTGCGGCAGGATGCGCTCTTTCAGGACGTTCTCGGGGACCGCCTTGACCATCTCGGTCGCGATGTAGCCGGGGCAGATGGCGTTCACGGTGATCCCGAAACGAGCGCCTTCCTGCGCCAGCGCCTTGGTGAAGCCCAGGTCGCCCGCCTTCGCGGCCGAGTAGTTCGCCTGCCCGGCCTGCCCCTTCTGCCCGTTGATCGACGAGATGTTGATGACCCGGCCGAACTTGCGTTCGCGCATGCCGGGCCAGATCGGGTGGGTCATGTTGAAGATGCCCGAAAGGTTGGTGTCGATCACCTCTTTCCACTGTTCGGGCGTCATCTTGTGGAACATCGCGTCACGGGTGATGCCGGCGTTGTTCACCAGAACGTCGATGGGGCCAAGCTCGGCCTCGACCTTTCCGGCGCCCTCGACGCAGGCGTCATAGTCGGCGACCGACCATTTGAAATGAGGGATCCCGGTTTCCTCGGTGAACTGCCGGGCAGCGTCGTCATTGCCTGCATAGTTTGCGGCGACGCGATAGCCGGCATCGCGAAGCGCAATCGAAATGGCGCGGCCGATCCCGCGCGTGCCACCGGTGACGAGTGCAACTCTGGACATGATACCTCCTGTCTGTTCGTGGGTGAGCGTGGGGCCTCAGGGCCGCTCGACGCACATGGCAACGCCCATGCCGCCGCCGATGCAGAGCGTGGCGAGCCCCTTGCGGGCACCGCGGCGCTTCATCTCGAACAGAAGCGTCGTCAGAATGCGCGCGCCCGACGCCCCGATTGGATGGCCGATGGCAATCGCGCCGCCGTTGACGTTCACGATGTCCGGGTCCCAACCCATTTCCTTGTTGACCGCCAGGGCCTGTGCAGCGAAGGCCTCGTTCGCCTCGACGAGGTCGAGGTCCTCGACCTTCCAGCCCGCCTTCTCGAGCGCCTTGCGGCTGGCCGGCACGGGGCCAATGCCCATGATCGACGGATCGACGCCGGCGGTCGCGTAGGAGGCGATGCGGGCAAGCGGCTCGATCCCGCGACGCTCGGCCTCTTCGGCGGTCATCAGGACGACCGCCGCCGCGCCATCGTTGATGCCCGACGCATTGCCCGCGGTTACCGTGCCGCCCTTCGCAAAGGCGGGCCGGAGCTTCGCGAGCGCCTCGAGCGTCGTTCCCGGGCGGATATACTCGTCCTGATCGACGACGACTTCGCCCTTGCGGTGCTTGACCGTGATCGGAATGATCTCGTCACGGAAGCGGCCTTCCTTCTGCGCCGCTTCGGCCTTGTTCTGGCTGGCACAGGCAAAGGCGTCCTGCATCTCGCGCGTGATCTGGAACTTCTCGGCCACGTTCTCGGCCGTCTGGCCCATGTGATAGCCGTTGAATGCGTCCCAGAGACCGTCACGGATCATCGAATCGATGAACTTCATGTCGCCCATCTTGTGACCAGCACGCAGATGCGCGACATGCGGCGCGAGGGACATGTTCTCCTGACCGCCGGCAACCACGATGTCGGCGTCGCCAAGGGCCACATGCTGGGCGCCAAGCGCAACCGAACGAAGGCCCGAGCCGCAGACCTGGTTGATGCACCAGGCGGCGGATTCGATGGGCAGACCCGCATTGATGTGCGCCTGGCGAGCGGGGTTCTGGCCCTGACCGGCCGTCAGCACCTGCCCCAGCATGGTTTCCGAAACCTCGCCGGGTTCGACTCCGGCCCGTCCGATCACCTCTCGGATCACGGTGGCGCCCAGATCGTGGGCGGGAACCGTGGCGAACGAACCGTTGAAACTTCCGACCGGGCTTCGGCCCGCAGCAGCAATGACGATGTTGGTCATGGTAGCTCCCCTGAGATGCTTGACCCGCGCGAGCAGGCCCGGCGCGACTCGCCCGACCCTCGATGCGCGGCAAGGACGAGGGCAGCCTAGGATATGCTGCGCTGCGGCGCAACGGATATGGCGATGTCTGGGCCCCGGAAGACGGCAAGGGAGTGAAGGGACCATGGTGCCGCAGCCGGGCGCCTTGCGCCGCGGTGGGAAGACCCCGGGGTCTGCAGCCGCCAAGGCACCGGCCGGCGGGAGCGCCGTCGCGATGGCGGGATCCGCCCCGGACGGCGGGCCGTCAGCCCGATGCGCGCCTGCGTTCGTCGCGCCACGGCGGGACGGTCACGGGCACGCCGAAGCGGTACCCCTGCAGACAGTCGACACCGGCGCGCACCAGATAGGCCGCATCCTCGGCCGTCTGAACCCCTTCGGCCACGGTGAGCATGTCGAAATGGCGGCCGATCGAGATAAGCGCGTCGTAAAGAACCTGGTTGTCCGGATCCGACGCGACGCCAACGGAAAAGTCCCCGTCGATCTTCAGGATGTCGAAATAGAAGTCCCTGAGGTAGCGGAAGGACGTGAATCCGGCCCCGAAATCATCAAGCGCGAATGCCACGCCCGCGCGCTGGTATCTCTCCATGAAGGCCGCCACGACGTCGGGAAGCACCATGGCCGAGCTTTCCGTGATCTCGAGGATGAGGCGCTCGGCCAGGGTCGGATCCGCGGCTATGGCACGGTCGAGCGTGTCGAGCCATGGGCCGTAGCCGATCGAGCGTGCCGACATGTTGATCGACAGTCTGAGCGTGCGCTCGCGCCGAAGTTCTGCGATGCCGAGTTCGAGCGCGAGGCAGTCAAGCTCTCGGCCCGCGCGGTCGGTCTCGACCACCGGAATGAAGTCACGGGCCGGAATGATGCGCCCGGCCTCGTCAAGCACCCGGATGAGCCCTTCGTGGAACGCGACGCGCGCTTCCGCCCCCGCCACGACCACGGGCTGAAAGGCCAGGACGACGTCGCGCCGTGCGATGGCCGCGCGGACCATGGACATCGTTGCCCTGCGCCGCTCTGCCTCGGCCACCGCAAGGGGGCTCTCGAGATCGGGATCGGGGGTCAGAACGTCATCATGCGCGGTCATCGAAAGCTCCTCGCGGCATCGAAGGAACAATGGCCGTCCAATCCTTTCCAACCCGTTAATATTCGCAATTTGTTCCATTCGTGCTAGGGAACCACCATGCCCGAGACCTCGACGACCCACCGGACCCCCGCCGGACGCTGCCCATGGTGCGGCACGGATCCCCTCTACGTCGCCTATCACGACCACGAGTGGGGCGTGCCCGAGCGCGACGGCCGCGCGCTGTGGGAAAAGCTGACGCTGGACGGCTTTCAGGCGGGCCTGTCGTGGCTCACGATCCTGCGCAAGCGCGAAAACTTTCGCCGCGCCTTCGCCGGCTTCGATCCCGAGGTCATCGGGCGCTGGGGCGAACCCGAAGTGAACCGCCTTCTTGCCGACAAGGGGATCGTGCGCCACCGCGGCAAGATCGAGGCGACGATCGGGAACGCGCGCGCCTGGCTCGAGATCGAAGCCCGCGAGGGCTTTGCCAGCTTCATCTGGGACCGGGTCGATGGTGAGCCCATCGTCAACCACTTCCGCGACATGGCCGAAGTGCCGGCCGAAACCGAGCTGTCGCGACGCCTGTCACGCGACCTGCGCGCGCGGGGTTTCCGCTTTGTCGGGCCGACGATCGTCTATGCGTTCCTTCAGGCCGTCGGCGTGGTGAACGACCATCTTGTCAGCTGTCCGCGCCACGCCGAACTGGCCGGGGCACGGGCGTCGGCCTAGGGGCGCGCGAGCAGGGCCTCGGCAAGGCGATGCGCTTCGGCACCCGCCCAGTCGGCCTCTCCCTGCATGCGCGCGACCTCTCGACCCTCGGGGTCGAGGAGGAGCGTCGTCGGCAGACCGAAGACGCCAAGGGCGCGGGCAAAGGACTGATCGGGGTCGCGCACGATCGGCAACGAGGTGACGCCCGTTTCGGCGAAGAACGCCCGAATCGCCGGCACCGGATTGGGACCCGTCGCGATGGTGACAACCGAAAGGCCCCTTGCGTCGTACGCCCTGTTCAGGGCATCCAGCGCCGGCATCTCCTTCCGACAGGGCGCGCACCACGTGGCCCAGAGATTGAGGACGACCCACTTGCCCTTCCAGGCGGCCAGGTCGACGGGCTTGCCGTCGGCATCGATCAACGTCGCGTCGGGAAGGGGCGCCGGCGCGGCCCGCACGACGAGTTTCTTCATCGGGCCGTCGAGCCGGGCCTTCAGCCAGTCGGGATCCACCGCCGACACCTCGGAACCGCCGTCGCGATTTGCGCTTGGCCTTTCAAGCGAGTAGATGAACGCCAGTGCACCCAGAAGCGCCACGACGACTGCGAGAAGGATGAACGTGCGCTTCATTTCCCGGCCTCCTGCCACGAGGAACGACATGACCGACGACAAATCCAGCGGCTCCAACGCCATGTGGGGTGGGCGCTTCGCCTCGGGGCCTGACGCGATCATGGAGGCAATAAACGCCTCGATCGACTTCGACAAGCGCCTCGCCCGCCAGGACATCGAGGGATCCCGTGCCCATGCGGCGATGCTGGCCGCCACGGGCATCATCTCGACCGCGGACGCCGAGGCGATTCGGGCGGGCCTCGAGACCATCCTCGCCGAGATCGAGAGCGGCCGCTTCCAGTTCTCGACGGGGCTCGAGGACATTCACATGAATGTCGAGGCCAGGCTCCGCGAGCTTATCGGCGACGCCGCCGGGCGCCTTCATACCGCGCGGTCGCGCAACGATCAGGTCGCCACCGACTTCCGGCTTTGGGTGCGCGACCAGACCGACGCGGCCATCGCCGGGATCGAGGCCGTGCAACGCGCCCTTCTGGAGCAGGCCGAGGCGGGCGCCGACTGGGTCATGCCGGGCTTCACCCACCTTCAGGTCGCACAGCCCGTGACCTGGGGCCACCACATGATGGCCTATGTCGAGATGCTGGGCCGCGACGCCGGGCGTTTTTGCGATGCGCGGGCGCGCATGAACGAATGCCCCCTTGGCGCGGCGGCCCTGGCCGGCACGTCCTTCCCCATCGATCGGGAGATGACGGCACGCGCCCTTGGCTTCGACCGGCCGGCGGCAAACTCGCTCGATGCGGTGTCGGACCGCGACTTCGCGCTCGAATTCCTGGCCGCCGCGGCGATCACGGCCATGCATCTTTCCCGCCTTTCCGAAGAGCTGGTCATCTGGTCGTCGGCCCAATTCCGCTTCGTGACGCTCTCGGACCGCTTCTCGACCGGGTCGTCGATCATGCCGCAGAAGAAGAACCCGGATGCCGCAGAGCTTATCCGCGCCAAGATCGGTCGCATTCTGGGCGCCCTTGTCGCGCTGTTCACGGTGATGAAGGGGCTGCCGCTTGCCTATTCCAAGGACATGCAGGAGGACAAGGAGCAGGTCTTCGACGCCGCCGACACGCTTCTTCTGTCGCTGGCCGCGATGGAGGGAATGGTGCGGGACATGACGGCCAACCGAGAGGCGCTCGAGGCGGCGGCCGCTGCCGGCTTCTCGACCGCAACCGACCTTGCCGACTGGCTTGTGCGTCGGCTCGGGCTGCCGTTTCGTGACGCCCACCACGTCACCGGCGCGCTTGTGCGGATGGCCGAGGAACGGGGCGTCGATCTGGCGGACCTTTCGCTTGCCGACATGCAGACCGTCCACCCCGACATCACGGAAGAGGTGTTCTCGGTCCTCGGGGTGCGGAACTCGGTCGAATCGCGCACGTCCTATGGCGGCACGGCGCCGTCGCGCGTGCGCGAGCAGATTGCACGCTGGCGCGAGCGGCTGGGATGAGGCGCCTCGTCCATATCGCCGCGGCGCTGGCGCTTCTGACGCTCGCTGGATGTGGCGCGGACGGAGAGCCGTCCCCGCCGCTTCCCGAGAAGTCGCGAAGCGTGACCATCTCGGGCACGGTCAGGATCGGGGTTGTCGGCACGAACTAGCCGCTTGGCCCCGTGCAACGCGAAGAGCCGTCGCGCCCTCTTGCAATTGCCCCGCGGCTGGGGTCATTTGCTCGGCAGAGGGCGCGTGGGCGCCGGCACGAGCATTCATGACGGGCAGTGACAACGATGGAAAAGATTCCGATTACCCGGGCGGGCTATGCCGCGCTCGAGGAAGAGCTGAAGACGCTGCGTTCGGTCGAGCGGCCGGCGGTCATCAAGGCCATCGCCGAAGCGCGCGAGCATGGCGACCTGTCGGAGAACGCCGAGTATCATGCCGCCCGAGAGCGGCAGGGCTTCATCGAGGGGCGCATCAACGAGCTTGAGTCGATCCTGTCGCGCGCCGAAATCATCGACCCGTCGCGGCTGTCGGGGGCCATCAAGTTCGGCGCCACCGTTCGCCTTGTCGACGAGGACACCGAGGAAGAGAAGACCTATCAGATCGTGGGCGAGGCCGAAGCCGACATCGAGAAGGGACTTCTCAACATCAAGTCGCCGCTGGCCCGTGCCCTGATCGGCAAGGAAGAAGGCGACAGCATCGAGGTCCGCACGCCGGGCGGCACCAAGAGCTACGAGATCCTTTCGGTGGAATACATCTGAGCGGGGCCGGGGCCTCGGAAGGACACAGCATGAAGGATGGCATGCCGAAGCGCGTGGGCGCGGGTCCGTCGCTGCCTTTGCGAAGGACGCCCGAAGGGCTGGGCCGGGCCGAGAAGCTCGGCATCGGCTTCACGGCGGCCTGGGCGATCCTTGTCGTTGCCTTCTTCCTTCGGGTGCCGACCGGCAGTGGGCCGGAAGGTCCCTTGTTCACGCTTCTGGCCGTTCTGGGCGTGACCATCCCGATCGCGCTCATCTGGGTCGCGGTGCTGGCCGCGCGCTCGGCCCGCCTCATGCAGGACGAGGCGGCGCGGCTGCGCGCTACCGTCGAGGCGCTGCGCCAGGCGCAGGAGAGCGGCCGCAAGGCCGACCCGGCGGCAAGCGCCGCCGCGCTCGAGCGGAAGCTCGAGGAACTGGTGCGCGCGCAGCGGGCCGAAGCCGCCGGATCCGTCGCGGCGACGGGACCCGCCCCGGCCGCACACAAGGCAAAACCTGCGCTCAAGGGCGACCCGGGGACCCGCGACCCGGTCGAGCAGCCGGCGCTGGCACTTGGCACGCCGGCCGAGGCGCTCGCCCCGCCGCTGACGATCGAGGAGTTCATCCGCGCGATGAACTTCCCCGAAACCGCCGACGACACCGAGGGGTTCCGCGCCCTTCGCCGCGCGCTCGAGGATCACGAGACCGCAAGGCTCGTCCGCGCCGCACAGGACGTGCTGACACTCCTGTCGCAGGAAGGCATCTACATGGATGACCTTGAACCCGTCCCGCCGAGCCCCGAGCTGTGGCGTCGCTTCGCGCGCGGTGAACGCGGCCGCGCGATCGCGGCGCTTGGCGGCATCCGGGACCGGTCGTCGCTGGCGCTGACATCGGGGCGAATGCGCCAGGATCCGGTGTTTCGGGATGCGGCGCATCACTTCCTGCGCCAGTTCGACAAGATCCTCACGGCATTCGAACGCAACGCGACCGATGACGAGATCGCGGCGCTTGCGAATACGCGCACGGCCCGCGCCTTCATGCTTCTGGGACGCGTGACAGGGACTTTCGACTGAGGCCGCCGCGGGGCCCGCCCGCCGCCGGTCGCCGTCAGAGGCCGAACCCCGCATAGGGCAGGAACCGGACCGGCGTGCCCGGCTCGATCGCGGCCGCGTCGTCGCCAAGCTCGATCAGGCCGTTCGCCCAGCCAAGACCCGAAACAAGGCCCGAGCCTTCCGAGCGGAACGCTTCGACCCGACCGTCGGGACGAAGCCGGCCACGCAGGAACTCGCGCCGTCCCGGCCTCTTTTCCTTGTGAAAGGCGGCGGGCACCTCGACCGCTAGGGGCTCGGGCCAGTGCCCGCCGGCAAGCCGTGCCAACGCCGGCCGGGCGAAGACCAGCGCGGTCACGAAGGCGGCCACCGGGTTTCCGGGCAACCCGAGGAACAGCCGGTCGCGCCAGAAGCCAAGCGCCAGTGGTCGGCCGGGCTTCATCGCGATGCGCCAGAAGGCGACCTCTCCGGCCTTGCGCATGAGAGCCGAGACATGATCGGCGTCCCCGGCCGAGGCGCCGCCCGAACTCAGGATCACATCGGCCCGCGCCGCCGCATCGTCGAGCCGGGCGCGGATGCGTTCGGGATCGTCCGGGACATGGCCCAGATCGAGAACCTCGTGCCCCCATCGCGCCGCCAGCGCCAGAAGCATGGGCCGGTTGGCGTCGTGAATCTGCCCCGGACGCAGCGGCGAACCGGGCGCGACCACCTCGTCCCCCGTCGACAGGACCGCGACGCGAAGCCGCTTTCGGACCTCGACCTGGCCATGACCGGCCGCCGCGAGGACCGCAAGGTGCTGCGGGCCGATGACGGTGCCGGCCGGCAGGATGACCTGTCCGGCGGCCATGTCCTCGGCGGCGGGGCGCACGTTCGCCCCGGCACGAACCCTGCCCTCGAAGCGGATCCGCGCACCCTCGAGGACCACCTCTTCGTCCATGATGACGGCATCGGTCCCCGCCGGCATGACCGCGCCGGTGAGAATCCGAAGGGCATGCCCGGCGGGCACCCGCGCCCCATGCGGGGCCCCGGCGGCGGCGCGCCCCTCGGCCAGCGGCAGGACACCGGCGGCTTCGGTATCGGCGGCACGGACCGCATAGCCATCGACGGCCGAGTTGGCCGCAGGCGGATTGTCGCGAAGCGCCGCGACGTCCCGGGCGACCGTCCGGCCCGCGGCGTCGAAGAGCGCCACGCTCTCGGTCCCGGCGACCGGCCCGAGCACCTCGCGAAGGCGCCCGAGCGCCGCGTCCACCGGCGTCAGCCGTGCCCCGCCGGGAAGCGCGAAACAGTCGCTTCGAAGCGGCGGCGGCCGTGTCATCCCGTGCCTCGTTTCGCCGTTCCCGGCGCGGGGGCGACAAGACCCACTTCACGCAGGATGAACTCGGCAATGGCGACCGTGTCATCAAGGTCGAAAACCGGAAGCCGGACCCCCGGCAGCGGCTCGTCCGAAGCGATGGCCCGCACCGTCGGGTCTTCCTGGGCGATCAGCGCCGTGCGCGTCTCGGCGCGGTGCGCCTCGAC
>RFGD01000457.1 GCA_003696705.1 Alphaproteobacteria bacterium
ATGATGGGCTTTTCGCTTTACCCGCATCACCTGCGGGGCAAGTCCGACTGCACGCTCGCCGATTTCTGCGAGATGATCGCCCGCGCCGCCGAGCGTTACGGCGCAGAACACTTCGGCATCGGGTCGGACTTGTGCCAGGATCAGCCCGACAGCGTGGTGACATGGATGCGCAACGGGCGATGGACCAAGGGCACAGACTATGGCGAGGGCTCGGCCGACGCGCCGGGCTTCCCGCCAATGCCGCCGTGGTTCCGCGACAACCGCGATTTCGCCAACATCGAACAGGGCCTGCGCGATGTCGGCATGGCCGAAGACGAGATTGCCGGGATCATGGGCGGGAACTGGTATCGCTTCTTCGCCGAAAGCTTCACACCGCAGGGCTGATGACATGACCGCCGCTCCGCCCCCTGCCGTCGCCCTCCGCCCGCCCGATCGGGTGATGCGGCTGGCCCGGCTGGGGTCGCTGCACCAGTGTCGGCTGAGCTTCATGCGCATCCTGACCCGCCGCATGGCGCGCGAGGGCTGGCGCTTTGCCCGGCCTGTCTTCGATTTCGATACGCGCGGCGTCGGGCACGCCGTCTACACCGCACAAACGCCGGACCGGACCTATTCGCTGGTCGCCTTCGGCCACGACCTGCCGCCCGAGATGCGCTCTGACCGGGTGATCGCCACCGCCTGGGATGCCACCTTCACCCTTTTCGATGGCGTCCCCGCGCCCGCCGACATCGAACGGCTGTCAGGAAACGTGCCGCGGCAAGAAGCCGGTCGGGTCGATGAACGCTCGCTGTCGCTGTCGCGGGCAAACCGCTCGGCCCGGCTGTGGGACCGGGTGGTTTCCACGCTGGCCGACGGGCGTCAGCCCGACGCCGGACAGATTGCCGAGGTCGGCTACCTCATGCGCACGACCGCAGTGTATGGTTCGGGCAAGTTCGGCGCCGCCGACTACGACACCATCGCCGACCGCCCCGAAATGCGCGCCCCCTTCCAGGCGGAAATGCTCTCGGTCTATCTGACGCGGGTCTATCAGCGCGATCTGGTGAACCACATGGCCCGCGCCCGGGGCGGCCATCGGGCCGTCCCGCTGGAGCCCGGCATCGCGCGGCAGCTCGGCATCGGCAATTCCACGGGGCTTGGGCTCGGCCCCTTCATCGTCAACCATCCGCTTCTCTTCAACAACTGGATCGCCGCCCGGGAAGAGGCGATCGCGCGCGTGCGCGCGGTGGACCGCGCGGCGGCGGCCGAGATCGCCCTGTTCCGCAACGTGCTGGCACGGTCGTCGGCGCTTGTCGCCCGCTGGCGGTCGGCGCATCCGATCCAGCAAGCCAGGCTCGCCGACCTGCGGGCCGACCTGGCCGCCCTGGCCGAGCGCCTGAATGGCGACGATCTGACCGGCCCCCGCCCGTGGAACCGCCTGGTCGAATGGTCGGAAGCCGCGCTGAGCCTCGAGGGGCAGGAGCTTCTGGCCTCGCTCATCCTCGAGCCCTACGGGGCGCTGGTGGACGATCTGGCCGACCGCATGGGCGACACCGACCCGGACGCCTTTCGCATCGACGGCAGCATGACCGTTTCGCGTGCCCGCGCCCTGATCGAAGACACCTACGGCTGGGCGCTGAACCTCGACTGGGACGCGCCCGAGCACTGCGCGCGCGCCTGGTATGTCTCGGCCGAAAAGCTCGAACCCCGCGTGGGTGAACGGTTCGAGGAACCGATTGCCGACTACGAGTTGCCGCTGGCGCCGGGGCGCGACGCGGCCGCGGCCCATGCGGCGCTGGCCGACTGGCGCGACGACGCGCCGCTCGCTGAATTCCTGTTGCGTCACCCCGAACACCGCTTTGCCATCCGTCGCGCCCAGATCGCCGCCCGCGCGCCCTATGCCGAGATCCGCGACAACACGATTGCGGCCGACATGCTGCCGATCGACCTGTTGCGCGCCAAGCTGGCGTTTTTCGGCGCCACACAGTTCGATCCGCGTTCGGACCGCTGGGTGCGCATCTGCATGTATGGCGGCGCCCCCTACCCTGAAGAACTGAACGCCGGAAACGCCGATCTCTGGGTCTATCCGGAGGTCGCGCCATGACGTTTTCCCTCGGCGAGGTCGAGGCCGTCGCGCGCAAGGCCGCGCGCGGTGCCGGCTACAGCTGGGGCATGGCCGAAGAGGCCGGGCGCGCGGCGCGTTGGCTCTGCGCGGCGGGGCTCGATGGGGCCGGGCTTCTGGCCGAGGCCTTGGCGGCAGCGGACGGAACCGACCCGGCCGAACTGGCCCCGCGCGCCCTTGACGACTGGCGGGGCCCGTCGGGGCGGCTCTGCCCGCTCATGGCCGGCGCCGCGCTGTCGGACGCGGTGGCGTTCTGGAAGGAAACCGGCGTGACGATGGCGGGCGTCACTGTCCCCGCCCTGGTCCTGCCCTTCGCGGCGATGGCGGCGCGGGCATCGGGGGCCAATGTGACCGTCCGCTGGGCGGACGTGACAGCGGTCACCGACGGGCGCGCGCTGTCGCTTTGCGGTGCCGCAAACCTGCCGACAGGACCGGCGGATGTTTCGGTTTCCGCCGGCGGGGCAATGACGGCGCCCTTGGCCGCCCGCACCCGCGCCACCCCGCGCGCCGAGGACTGGGCCGCCCTGAACGCGTTGGCCGCCCGCACCTACGCCCCGGCCACCGAGGAGTCGCGCATGAAGGGCGCCGGCGCGGGGCTGACCGACAATGACTGACGCTCCAGATGGAAGGACCCCGAGATGGTCGAAACACGAACCCTGAGCCTTGCCGAGATCGAGGAGATCGCCCTGCGCGCCCTCGTGACCGCCGGCACGGCCGAGGAAAACGCCCGCCCGCTTGCCCGCGCAACGGCGGAAACCGAGGCCGACGGCGTGGCCAGCCACGGGCTTGCCTACATCCCGATCTATTGCGAACACGTCCAGTGCGGCAAGGTGGACGGTCAGGCGCGACCAGCGCTCGACCACCCCCGGCCGGGTGCGCTGGTGGCCGACGCCGCCACGGGCTTTGCCCATCCCGCGATCGAGATGGGCTTCGAGGCGCTGATACCCTTGGCGCGGGAACAGGGGATCGCCGCGCTGGCGGTGCGCAACAGCTACAACTGCGGCGTCCTCGGCATCCACACGCGGCGGCTGGCCGAGGCCGGGCTGGTCGGGCTGGGGTTCACCAATGCGCCGGCCTCGATCGCGCCCTCGGGCGGGTCGAAACCCGTGGTCGGGACCAACCCCTTTTCCGTCGCCGTGCCGGGGCCGGACGGCACGCCCGCGATCCTGATCGACCAGAGCGCCAGCACCATCGCCAAGAGCGAGGTCATGAAACACGCCCGCGAAGGCCGTCCGATCCCGGTCGGCTGGGCGCTGGACGCCGAGGGCAACCCCACGACCGACCCCGAGGTGGGGCTCAGGGGCTCGATGGCGCCCTCGGGCGGCTACAAGGGCGTCGGCGTGGCGCTTCTGGTCGAGGTCATGGCCGCCGCGCTCAGCGGGGCGACGCTGGGCATCCACGCCTCGCCCTTTTCAGGCACGAAGGGCGGGCCGCCCAGAACGGGACAATTCTTCATCGCCATTGATCCCGAGGCCACATCGGGCGGGGCCTTCGCCGAACGGATTGGCGACCTCGTCGCCGCGATCCGCGGGCAGGAAGGGGCGCACCTGCCCGGCGACGGACGCCGCGCCGCGCGCGCAGGGGCCGAGAGAGAGGGCGTCCCCGTCAGCGTCGCCACGCTGGAACGCATTGCCGCGATCACCGGCGGCTGAAGGGGCGGGCTGAAGAATGCGCGCCTAGCTGCGACGCGCCAGCGGGTCGGAGGCAACGCGCGGCACCAGCGCCCGCACGAGATCGGCCATGTCCAGCGTGCCGACGGGCTTGCCGTCGCGCGTGACGATGTAGGAATGC
>RFGD01000458.1 GCA_003696705.1 Alphaproteobacteria bacterium
CGCTGCGCGACCGTGTCGAGGTCGTGGACGAGGTGCTGGTGCCGCCCCGGGACGCCCGCGCGTTTCGCGTTCCGAAGGGACACTTCTTTCGCGTTCACTGTGTCGACGGCCCGCAAGTCGGCGACCTCAACCTGTGGAATGCGGGCAATCTCCTCGAGCACTTCTATTCGGGCAAGACGCGCGCGCTCCACGGAAGCCATGTGACGACCGGTGACCGGCTGTGGTCGGTGTTTCCCTTCCTCAGGCCCATGGCGACGATCACCCATGACACGCTGGGGTGGTATGGCATCGACGACGACGGGGCAGGTGTGCACGACGTCATCGGCACGCGTTGCGATCCCTATACCAATCGGGCGCTTGGCCGGGGCGACTATCACCGGACCTGTCACTCGAACCTGTCGCGTGCCATGGCCGCCGAGACGGGGCTGCCCGTGACCGAGGCCGAACGGCTGGTGCACGACGTCCTGAACGTCTTCATGAGCACCGGGTTCACCCGCGACACGGGGCAGTATTTCATGAAGGCAAGCCCCGTTCGTCCCGGTGACTACCTCGAGTTCTGGGCCGAGATCGACCTCGTGGGCGCGCTCTCGGCCTGTCCGGGCGGCGATTGCGGGCACGAGCACTCGAGCGATCAGGCCACCTGCCATCCCCTTCGCGTCGAGATCCTGCGCCCCCTCGGCGGCCCGCCCGAGGGTTGGGTAGAGCCGCAGGCGTCGGGATACGACCGCACGCACGGGCTCTGAGCCGTCAGGCGAAGGCGGCCTCGAGCGCGATCCGCACCATGTCGGCGAAGCTTTGCTCGCGCTCGGCGGCCGGAAGCGCCTCGCCGGTCTGAAGATGGTCCGATACCGTCATGATCCCCAGCGCCCGTGCGCCGTGCCGTGCCGCGACATTGTAAAGCTCGGCCGCCTCCATCTCGACCCCGAGGATCCCGTGGCGCGTGAGAACGGCGTTGAGGTCCTCGCGCTCGTCGTAGAAGGTATCGCTCGAGTAGATCCCGCCGACGTGGTGCGGCACGCCGAGACGCCGGGCGGCCTCGGCCGCGGCGCGCAGCAGTCCGAAATCGGCCGCGGGGGCGAAGTTCACCTCCCGGAAGATGGTCGAGGACGGCGTCGAAACCGACGAGGCCGTCATGGCAATGACCACGTCGCGGAGCTTCACATGGGGTTGCATGCCCCCGCAGGATCCGATGCGCACCAGCGTCCTTGCGCCGTAGTCGCGAACCAGTTCGTTCGCATAGATCGAAATGGACGGCATTCCCATTCCGCTGCCGTGGATCGTGACGCGGTGGCCCCGCCAGGTTCCCGTGAAACCAAGCATGCCGCGCACGCGATTGACGCAGACGGCGTCATCCAGGAAGGTTTCAGCGGCCCATTTGGCGCGTAGCGGATCGCCCGGCATGAGAACCGTTTCGGCAATGTCGCCCGGCGCCGCGCCAATGTGGATGGTCACGATCTGGCCCCCTCTTCAGGCAAGGAATTCTTCCCGCGATCGGCCCTTTTCGATCTGCGTCTTCATCCAGGCGGGCATGCGTCCGCGCCCGCTCCAGGTCTGCGCAGGGTTCTCGGGGTTTCTGTATTTCACGGGCTTCTTTCCCGAAACCCGCTCGTTTTCAAGAAGATCCTTCAACGAATAGCCGAACTTGCGCGCGGCCTCCTCGGCGGCTTTCCGGGCTTCTGCGCGAAGTCTTGCGCGTTTCGCGACAATCGCCTTTTCGACGTTCCGGCGAAGTTTTTCAAGCTCCTCTATCGAAAGCGCATTCAAATCCATTGCGACTATCCCTTTCCGAAGTTTTCCCGTGGCAAGGGAATAATCTGCATTGAAAACTTCGGCAGGCAACGGAAATCATGAAATCGGCCCCGACTTTCCCATTTCCAATGGAAGAGTCGGTGCGCCGTTTCAACCCTGAGCGGTCGAAGGGCTCAGTTGGCGACCAGCGCCGTTTCCTCGGCCAGGGCGACGACGTCGAGCATGATTCTGTTCAGTTCGAAGTCCTTGGGCGTATAGATCCGCGCCACGCCGGCGTCCTTCAGGGCCCGCGCATCGTCGTCGGGGATGATGCCGCCGACGACCACCGGGATGTCGGCGACCCCGCGTGTCTTCATCTCGTCAAGGACCGCGTGAACCAGCGGAATGTGCGAGCCCGACAGGATGGACAGCCCAAGGACATGCGGGCGCTCGCGGCACAGCGTTTCGACGATCTCTTCGGGCGTCTCGCGGATCCCGTGGTAGACGAAGTCCATCCCGCAGTCCCTTGCCCGGGCGGCGATCTGCTCGGCGCCGTTGGAATGGCCATCGAGCCCCGGCTTGGCGACAGCAAGTTTGAGGCGTCGGCCCAGGCGGGCGGACGCTGCGTCGACGGCCTTGCGCACTTCGTCAAGCTGTTCGGTCCGGTTCGAGGGGGCGGAGCTCACGCCCGTCGGGGCGCGATACTGTCCGAAGACGCCGCGCACGACCTCGCCCCATTCGCCGGTCGTGGCCCCGGCCTTCGCGGCGGCGATCGAAGGGGGCATGATGTTCCCCCCCTCGGCGGCGACGCGGCGAAGTTCTTCCAAGGCCGTCCTGACCGCGGTCTCGTCCCGGCCTGCGCGCCATTCGCGAAGCCGCGCGATCTGGTCGCGCTCGGCGGCTTCGTCGACCTTCAGGATGGCGTCCGGCCCCGTCGTAAGGGGGCTCGGCTCTGTCTCGGTCCAGCGGTTGACGCCGACGACGACCGTCTCTCCGGATTCGATGCGGGCAAGGCGGTCGGCGTTTGCCTCGACCAGACGGCCTTTCATGTAGGCGATGGCCTCGACGGCGCCGCCCATGGCCTCGATCTGGCGAAGCTCGGCGCGCGCGCCCTCCTTCAGCTCTTCGACCTTCGCGGCAACCGCGGGGTTGCCGTCGAAGAGGTCGCCGAACTCGAGAAGATCGGTCTCGTAGGCCAGGATCTGCTGCATGCGCAGCGACCATTGCTGGTCCCAGGGCCGGGGCAGTCCAAGCGCCTCGTTCCAGGCCGGCAGCTGGACGGCGCGTGCCCGGGCGTTCTTCGACAGCGTCACGGCCAGCATCTCGATCAGGATGCGGTAGACGTTGTTCTCGGGCTGTTGTTCGGTCAGGCCCAGCGAGTTCACCTGTACGCCATAGCGAAAGCGCCGGTATTTCGGGTCCTCGACGCCGTAGCGATCGCGCGTGATTTCGTCCCAAAGCTCGGTGAAGGCGCGCATCTTGCACATTTCGGTGACGAACCGGATGCCTGCGTTCACGAAGAACGAGATACGGCCGACCATCGCCGGGAACGCCTCGGCCGGGACTTTCCCCCTTAGATCGTCGAGCACCGCGACGGCCGTCGCCAGCGCATAGGCCAGTTCCTGTTCGGGCGTCGCACCAGCTTCCTGGAGGTGATACGAACAGACGTTCATCGGGTTCCACTTCGGCATGTGCTCGCGCGTGTAGGCCGCGACATCGGTGATCATGCGAAGGGACGGGCGCGGCGGACAGATGTAGGTGCCGCGCGAAAGATATTCCTTGATGATGTCGTTTTGCACCGTGCCCTGAAGGCGCGCCACGTCGGCGCCCTGTTCTTCGGCGACGGCGACATAGAGCGCAAGAAGCCACGGGGCGGTCGCGTTGATCGTCATCGAGGTGTTCATGTCCTCGAGCGGGATTCCGTCGAACAACGTGCGCATGTCGCCCAGATGCGCGATCGGGACCCCGACCTTGCCGACCTCGCCCCGTGCCAGGGAATGGTCGCTGTCATAGCCCGTCTGCGTCGGCAGATCGAAGGCGACCGACAGCCCCGTCTGACCCTTTGCCAGATTCGAGCGGTAAAGCGCGTTCGAAGCCGCCGCGGTCGAGTGGCCGGCGTAGGTGCGAAAGAGCCAGGGGCGGTCGCTTTGCGGGCGCGGCATCGGGGTCCTCGTGGTTGTTTCGGTAATTATATTTCGTCGGGACGTTCCTAGCGGACATTTCGTGGCGTTGTCAATTCGCTGCGTTGCGGCGCGGCGTCTGATGTGCGCCGTCCCCGGCGGCCGATGATCGTGCTGGCGGCGGCGCGGATCCTGCCCACGGGCGCCGTGTCAGCGCACAGGGGACACGGCACCCGACGACAGTCGGTCACAAAATTTCTTTCGCGTGCGATTTTTGGTCCGAAAATTTCTTGACGATGTCGGCTGCGCAGTGCAGAAAACCTTCTGCATTGCGGCATTCGCAACAGGCCGGAGGAAGCATGGCTCTCGACACGAATCCAGAGATTGCGTCGTATGACGCGCCGCGCAAGGACCTTTACGAGGTGGGGGAGATCCCGCCGCTCGGTCACGTGCCGAAGAAGATGTATGCGTGGACCATTCGCCGCGAGCGTCACGGCGAACCCGACAAGGCCATGCAGGTCGAGGTCGTCGACGTCCCCGAGATCGACAGCCACGAGGTGCTGGTTCTCGTGATGGCGGCCGGCGTGAACTACAACGGCGTCTGGGCGGCGCTCGGCAAGCCGATCTCGGTCTTCGACGTCCACAAGGCCCCCTATCACATTGCGGGGTCGGATGCGGCCGGGATCGTCTGGAAGGTCGGCGACAAGGTGAAGCGCTGGAAGGTCGGCGACGAGGTGGTCATCCATTGCAATCAGGACGACGGCGACGACGAAGAATGCAATGGCGGCGATCCGATGTTCTCGCCTTCGCAGCGGATCTGGGGTTACGAGACGCCCGATGGTTCCTTCGCCCAGTTCACGCGCGTCCAGTCGCAGCAGCTGATGAAGCGCCCGAGGCATCTGACGTGGGAGGAATCGGCGTGCTACACGCTGACGTTGGCGACGGCCTACCGGATGCTGTTCGGCCATCATCCGCACGAGTTGAAGCCCGGTCAGAACGTCCTTGTCTGGGGCGCGTCGGGCGGGCTTGGGTCCTTTGCCATCCAGCTCGTCAACACGGCCGGTGCCAATGCCATCGGCATCATCTCGGATGAAAGCAAGCGCCAGTTCGTTCTGGACCTGGGCGCGAAGGGTGTCATCAACCGGCGCGACTTCAATTGCTGGGGCCAGATGCCCAAGGTCGGAACGCCCGAATACAAGGCCTGGTTCGACGAGGTGCGCCGCTTCGGAAAGGCGATCTGGGACATCACCGGCAAGGGCGTCAATGTCGACATGGTCTTCGAGCACCCGGGCGAGGCAACCTTCCCCGTCTCGGTCTTCGTCGTCCGCAGGGGTGGCATGGTGGTGATCTGCGCCGGGACGACGGGATACAACCTGACGATGGACGCGCGCTATCTCTGGATGCACCAGAAGCGGGTGCAGGGATCGCATTTTGCCAACCTCAAGCAGGCGAGCGCCGCCAACCAGCTCATGCTCGAACGGCGTCTCGACCCCTGCATGTCGGAAGTGTTCCCCTGGGACGAAATTCCGGCCGCGCACATGAAGATGATGCGCAACGAGCACAAGCCCGGGAACATGGCCGTGCTTGTCAGTGCGCCGCGCCCGGGGCTGCGCACGCTTGAAGACGTGGTGGCGAACGGCACGTGATACGCGAATCACTGGCCAAGATACACGCATAAGTATAAAGCGCCCGGCAATCCCGGGCGCTTTCCGCATTTCCGGGCCGGATCGCAATTCCTTGGAATTCAATGACTAGTTCTGCGTGTCTCGCAATTTCTGGGGAATACTTCAGCGCGAGTTCCGGGAGTATCATTAACCCTGTCATTGTTCATCATCGCCAGCCCCTAAGGGGCGTGCAGGATGACAACAGAAAGGGGGCCAATGATGCACTGCCACCTCGACGCTTGTGCCAGATCCGCTAGAATGGGCGCCGGCGGCGTCTCGGCCGTCGTAACGCGATCCGGCTGCTCTGGCAAGGGCCACGGTCCCGTCAGGGCCTTCAACGAACTGGAGAGTCTGGGCTCATGCAGACCAAGATGGAACGCTTCCTCGAGCTCCTTTCGGACGTCAGGGACTACCAGGACGTTCAGAAGGTCGTCGAGGCGACGCGGGACCTCTACGGGATCGAGCATGTGGTCTACCACTCCAAGTCCGGCGCGGGCGAGCATTCGGTGGCCTTCACCTATGCTCAGAACTGGGCCGACCGCTATGTCGAGAAGGACTATGTCCGGATCGACCCGGTCGTTCAGGGCTGTTACGAACGCTTCCACCCCGTCGACTGGAAGCAAGTCGACTGGTCGTCAAAGACCGTCCGCCAGTTCCACCGCGAAGCGCTGGAAGGCGGCGTGGGGCGTCAGGGGTTTTCGGTCCCGATCCGCGGTCCCCATGGCCAGTTCGCGATGTTCTCGATCAGCGACAACTGTTCGGACGATCAATGGGCGCGTTACACCGACGAGCATGTCAGGGACATGATCCTCGTGGGACACTATCTCAACCAGAAGGTCCTCGAGCTCGGCTCGGCGGACGGACCCGCAGAAGGACAGCAGGCGCTGTCCCCGCGAGAGATCGACGTGCTCACGTTGCTTGGCCTTGGCTACTCGAGGGCGCAGGCGGCCGAGAGTCTCAACATCTCCGAGCATACGCTTCGCGTCTACATCGACACGGCAAGGTTCAAGCTTGGTGCGGCGAACACGACGCATGCCGTCGCCAAGGCCTTGGTGCGGGGGCTGATCACGGTCTGACGGCCGTGTCCTGACCCCCAAGAACATTCCGATTGAACGGTTTTTCCCCGCTGCAGGCGGCCTGTCGGCCTGCACGCCAATCCCTGCTGTCTCGACAAACGGAGGACGTGACAATGCTCAAGTACATCTACGCCGAAGACCTGAAGACCCAGCCCAAGCTTGCCGACACGATGTTCCGCCATCGCGCACTTCAGTTCCGCGACAGGCTGAAGTGGGAGAGCGTTACCGTCGACGAGAACGGACACGAACGCGACGAATACGACGCGATGAACCCGCTCTATGTCATCTGGCAGAACGCCGACGGGACACATGGCGGTTCGATGCGGGTGTTGCCGACGACGGGCCAGACCATGGTCAACGACCACTTCCTGCACCTGACCAATGGCGTGCCCATCATCAGCCCCTTCATCTGGGAGAGCACCCGCTTCTGTCTGGCGCCCGGGGCCACGCCCAAGATCGCCGGCGCGCTCATGCTTGCCGGGATGGAGATCGGGCTTCGCTTCCATCTCGACCATGCCGTCGGCGTCTTCGATGCCCGCATGGTGCGTGTCTATCGCTACCACGGCTGGGCTCCGACCGTCGTCGGGACCGAGGGGGCGGGTCGAGACGCCATCAGCGTCGGCCTTTGGGAGTTCTCGGAGGATGTGCGGGCGCGGCTCGCCGAGAAGGCCGGCATCTCCCTTGCCCTGTCCGAACACTGGTTCGAGCAGTCGTTCGGGTCTGCCCGCGTCATGGCACAATCGGCCTGAAACGCGACCTCTGGTGTCTGCCGGGCCAAGGCGCTAGGGTCCGGCCATGGCAGGCACCCCCATCGCGTTTTCCGAGGATCAGGCCGAGGCGTACGACCGCATTTCCGAAGCCCTGCGGATGGCCGGGATCGACATCGAGGAAGGGGCGATCCGCCCCCCTTCGGCCGAGGGTCGCCGGACGACGCTTGCGGTGCTTGGAAAGGCGGGCTCTGGCAAGACCCTTCTTCTGTCAGAGCTTTGCAAGGCGGTCGAGGAGGCGGGCGTCGATGTCGTCTCGGCCGACTGGGAGGGGCGGCGCCGGAAGGACCGTCGCACGCTGGCGGTCCTTGCGCCGACGAACAAGGCGGCGAGCGTCCTGCGCCAGCGGGGTGTGCCCGCGACGACAATCCACCGTATCCTCTACACCCCCGTCTACGACCCCGAATACGAGAAGATCGCCGATTGGCTGGCAGGCCAGGGCAGCCGCCCCGAGGCCGACCGGCTCGGCATCGAGGGGCTGACCGAGGCGGCGCTTGACCGGGCCGAGGCCTTCTATCGCGCGCACAAGTCGGTGCCGGGGGCGCTGGCCGCGGCGGGGCTTCGCGGTTCGGATTTCATTCGCGGGTGGAAACGCCGGGACGCGCCCCTCGACGTGGGCTTCGTGGACGAGGCGTCGATGCTTGACGAGCGCCAGCTTGCAGATCTGGCCGAGATCTTCCCGACGCTTGTCCTGTTCGGCGACCCCGCGCAGCTTGCGCCCGTGGGCCAAGGCGGCGAGATGGTTTTCAACCGGCTGCCCGAGGAAGACCGCATGCATCTTCATCGCGTGCACCGGCAGGCCGCCGACAACCCGATCCTGGATCTGGCCCACGCGCTTTCGGACCCGGAACTCGATTTCGCCGCGTTCGAGGCCATAATCGAAGAGACGGCCCGCAAGGACCCGCGCGTCGTCGTCAGCCCCCGCGTCGATGCGGGGCTGATGGCGCGGTCGCCGGTTCTTGTGTGGCGGAACGCGACCCGCGTGCGGCTCATCCAGGCGTTCCGGATGGCGCACGGCGCGCCGGAGGACAGTCTGATCTCCGGCGAGCCGCTCATCTGCGACGGGATCGAACTGCCCTTGCGGGCGCGCAAGAAACGCATGGACCTCGAGGCGGCGGGGCTCATCAAGGGCGCGCAGGTCATCTACCTTGGACCGGGGCGGAAGGCCGGGTTCTCTCGGCTCCACGTCATCGGAGCGCCGCAGCCCCGGCTCTCGGTCGCCTCGATCATCAAGATCGAACGGGTGGGCGAGGAAGAGCCCTTCATCCCCTTCGCGGCCACGATGGGCGCGGCCTTTCTGCACGGCGCGGCGGTCACCATCCACAAGGCTCAGGGAAGCCAGTGGGACACCGTCCAGGTCTTCGCGCCCGACATCTGGGCGGCGGCCCGCTCGGGTCGCCGGGAATCGGGGCAGCCGTTGTGGAAGCGGCTGGCCTATGTCGCGATCACCCGTGCCGAGAACCGGCTCCTCTGGGTCACGCGAAATCGCCTTGGCCGCCCGGCCGAACCGCTGACGGCCGCGGATCTCGAGGACCGCTCGGACCTCAGCCTGTCCGCAGCCGAAGAGGCCTAGCGCCCCCGCCGCCGGTCCACGGCCCCAGCCAGAAGGCAAAGGATCTCGAACATCAACGACGCGCCAAGAAAGGCGGTTCCGCCCGACGGGTCAAAGGGGGGCGAGACTTCGACCAGATCAGCCCCGACAAGATCAAGCCCCGCCGCCAGCCTGAGCAGGCGCTGGGCCTCGAAGCTCGTGGGGCCGCCGATCTCTGGCGTGCCGGTCCCGGGGGCATAGGCCGGATCGACGAAGTCGATGTCGAAGCTGAGATAGGTCGGCCCGTCCCCCAGAATCTCGTGTGCTTCCGCCATCACGTCCCGGGCCCCGCGTTCGAAAAGCTCTTCGATCATGATGATCCGAACGCCCATCGCGCGCCCCCACGCGATGTCTTCGCCATCATACATCGTGCCGCGGATGCCGATCTGCACCACGCGGCGCGGATCGAGAAGCCCCTCTTCGATCGCCCGGCGAAACGGTGTTCCATGCGTGTAGCGAAAACCGCCGAAATAGCTGTCGAAAAGGTCGGTATGCGCGTCGAAATGCAAGAGACCCACGGGCGCGCTTTCGCCCAGGGCCCTCAGGATCGGCAACGAGACGAGATGGTCGCCCCCGGCCGACATCGGCACGATGTTCTCGGCGGAAAGCTGTCGGTAGAAGGCAGTGATGCGGTCCAAGGAGTCCTGGACGTCGGCGGGGTTGGCCCCGACGTCGCCAAGATCGGCGCAATTGGCAAGGGTGAAGGGGTCGACGCCCGTGGCCGGATGGATGCGCCGGATCATGGTCGAGGCGTCGCGGAGCTGACGCGGCCCATGTCGCGGCCCCGGGCGGTTCGTGGTCCCGCCGTCCCAGGGCACCCCGACAAGCCCGATCTCGACCCTGTCGCGCCGTGGATCGTCGGGGCCCAGGGCGGGCAGGCGCATGAAGGTCGGAACGCCCGCAAAGCGCGGCAGCACCTGACCCGAGACGGGCAGGAAGAAGTCATCGGTTTCGGTGGTCATGGAGATTTCCCTTTTCCGCGGCTAGCCTCCATTGTCAGTGTTGCCGGGTTCGGCGCCACGATCAATCGAAGGCGGAGGGTTTGTCGGGATGGAGGCAGACAGAACGATCGTCATCACGGGAGCCTCGAGCGGCATCGGCCGCGCGACGGCCGAACTGTTCATCGCCGACGGCTGGAACGTCGCACTGGTCGCGCGCCGTGCCGAGCTTCTCGACAGGATCGCGGCCGGGGCGCCGCGGGCCCGCGGGTACCCGTGCGACGTGACGGACCGTGCGGCCGTCGACGCGACCTTCGCGGCGATCGCGGCCGATTTCGGCCGTGTGGATGTCTTGTTCAACAACGCCGGCGCCTTCGGTCCGACGGGCCTTGTCGACGAGATCGACGCCCGGGAATGGGATGCGCTTGTCGCGCTCAACATCACCGGGATGTTCAATGCCGCACGAGCCGCCTTTCGCCACATGCGACGCCAGAGGCCGGCGGGCGGGCGGATCATCAACAACGGCTCGGTATCGGCCCAGGCGCCCAGGCCGGGCGCGGTCGCCTACACGACGACCAAACATGCGATCACGGGCCTGACCCGATCGCTCAGCCTTGACGGGCGTCCCTTCGACATTGCCTGCGGCCAGATCGACATCGGCAACGCGCGTACCGAACTTCTGGAAGAGGTCATTGCCCGCAGCCGCGCCGCCGACCCTGCGGCGCCGGAAACCCCGACGATGGATGTGCGGGATGCCGCCCGGGCCGTGCACTTCATGGCCGACCTGCCCCTGTCGGCAAATGTCCAGCACATGACGATCATGGCGACGAAGATGCCGCTTGTCGGCCGGGGCTGAGCCCCCGCCTCAGCTCTTGAGGTAGCGAGAGATCTCGGCGGCGGCGAGGCCGGCAAAGGCGGCAAGAAAGATCGCCAGGAGGCCGTAGGCAAGCGGGCGCTCGTGGGCAAGCTTGTAGATCATCCGCTCGAGCCCGACCTTCTTGACGTCGAGCGAGGTCTCGAAGGTGCCCACGACGGCCCGGTCCGAGGTCAGGAAGATGCGGGTGCGATAGGTGCCCTCGACCAGCGTTGCGGGAAGCTCGATCCGCGTCGAGAAAAGCGTTTGTTCGAGAAGCCGCACCTTGCCCTCCTCGACACGGTAGACGCCGTCGCGTTCGCGGATGCGGATCAGCGCATCGACGAAGGAACGCGCATCCGATATCGAGCTTGGCGCGCCGACGGCGCGAATGGCCCGCGGGATCGAGATCTTGTGGCGCAGATCCTCGGTATCCGAAAGGACGCGGCCGAGGGGGCCGGTGGTGGCGACGGCGTAGAAGCTTGGGGCTTCGTCGATCTCGACCGCGTCGCGGTTGACCCAGATGCCGCCCACCCGGGCCTTGCGCCGCACGGTTACCCGCTGACGCGGTCCTTCGATGGTCACGATGACGTCCAGGGGGCGCGCGGTGTCCGCGTCGCGGCGGATCGCGCCGAACACAAGGATCTCGGACCCGACGAAGCTTGCCGTGATCGACACGCGCGTCTGCGAGAGATCGGCCACGATCTCTTCCGCGGCTGCGGGCAGCGCCATCAGGCAAAGCGCCAGGGAAAGAAGAAGCCCCCTCATGCGGCCGTTACCGTGGCGATCGAGTAGAGTTCCTCGGGCGTGACGACCAGATCGAAGGCCAGCTTCAGGCATACGCTGACGACCAGAAGCGCCAGAAGGATGCGCAGTTGCTCGGCCTTCAGCCTCAGCCCGAGCCTTGTGCCGATCTGGGCACCGATGACCCCGCCGATGATGAGGATGAGCGCAAGCGCGATGTCCACCGACTGGTTCGACGTCGCGTGCATGACGGTCGTGAAGGCGGTCACGAAGATGATCTGATAAAGCGACGTTCCGACGACGACCTTCGTCGGCATGCCAAGGATGTAGATCATCGCCGGCACCATGATGAAGCCGCCGCCGACCCCCATGATGGCCGACAGGATCCCGACGAAGACCCCGACCAGAAGTGGCGGGATGACCGAGATGTAAAGCTGCGAGGTGCGAAACTTCACCTTGAGGGGCAGGGCGTGCACCCAGGTGTGCTTGCGCCGCGTCCGGACGCCCGAGCGGGCACGACGGAGCGCGCGCAGGCTTTCGACCAGCATGAGCGAGCCGATGACGCCAAGGAAGACGACATAGGCAAGCTGGACCATGATGTCGACATGGCCCGACGCTTTCAGGATCGAGAAGACGCGGACCCCCGCGGCCGCCCCTGCAAGGCCGCCGACCAGAAGGACGGTGCCCATGCGCAGATCCACCGTCTTGCGCTTGAGATGGGCAAGCACGCCCGAGATTGACGACGCGACGATCTGGTTGGCGCTGGTTGCAACGGCAACGGCGGGCGGCACGCCGATGAAGAACAGAAGCGGCGTGATCAGAAAGCCGCCGCCGACGCCGAACATTCCCGACAGGATGCCCACGATGCCGCCGATGCCAAAGAGCACGTAGGCATTCACTGATATCTCGGCGATCGGCAGATAGATTTGCATGCGCCCATTGGAAGCAGGAATGCCGCTCTGCTGCAAGGGGATGACCGGGACTATCGGCCCCGGCCAGGGCGTTATCGCTCTTTCACATAGGGTTCGCCGCCGGCGCGGGGCGGGATGGCCCGGCCCACGAAGCCCGCCAGGATGACCACCGTCAGGATGTACGGCAGGGCCTGCATGAACTGCACCGGGATGACGAACTCGGCAAGCTGGATGTTCTGATAACGGTTGCCGAGCGCCTCGAGCAGGCCGAACAGAAGGCAGGCGCCAAGGGCATGCCACGGTCGCCACTTGGCGAAAATGAGCGCGGCAAGCGCGATGAAGCCCCGCCCGGCGGTCATCTCTCGGACAAAGCCCGCGGCAAGCCCGGTCGAGAGATAGGCCCCCGCGATCCCGCAGAGGAGGCCCGCGATCATCACGGCCGAGAAGCGCAGTCGCGTGACCGAGATGCCGGCCGTGTCGACTGCGGCCGGGTTTTCCCCGACGGCGCGAAGATGCAGCCCGAACCGGGTGCGAAACAGTAGCCACCACGTCGCCGGCACGGCCAGAAGGGCGACATAGACGAGGATCGAATGCCCCGACAGGAGATCGGCGTAGATCGGCCCCA
>RFGD01000459.1 GCA_003696705.1 Alphaproteobacteria bacterium
AAGATGCGCCGGCTGGGCATAGATCTCCTGAAGGGCGTCGGTCATCTGGCCAAGGCGCCGCGCCTCGACGCCCCGCAAGATGGGCCCATCCAGGGTGCGCACTTCGTCGACCCCGCGCACCGTGCGCGAGAAGCGAAGGCCGCCGTCCTGCGTCGGCCGGCCGCTCCAGCCGCGCTCGTACTCGACCGACACGAGATCAAGCCGTTCGGCCACGGCATCCGCGACACCCTGCGGGTCATCGTCGAGACGGCCGGGCATCAGCGCGCCGGCGATCGCCGCCTGCTCGAAGATGTGGCGCGGGTGGTGCGTCGGAAGCGCGGCGAGGATGCGCCGGACCTGACGGGCTTCGTCAACGACGCGCTGGAGGTCCTGGCCCACGATCTCTTCGCCCGAGCCGAGCCGCAGGACGGCTCCCTCGATGCCCTGCTGGACAAGATAGTCCTCGAGCGCGGCCTGATCCTTCAGATACACCTCGGACTTCCCGCGCGTGACCTTGAAAAGCGGCGGCTGCGCGATGAAGAGATGTCCGTGTTCGATGATCTCGGGCATCTGGCGGAAGAAGAAGGTCAGAAGAAGCGTGCGGATATGGGCACCGTCGACGTCGGCGTCCGTCATGATGATGATCTTGTGATAGCGCAGCTTCGAGATGTCGAATTCATCCCTTCCGATCCCCGTGCCAAGGGCGGTGATGAGGGTGCCGATCTCCTGGCTGGAAAGCATGCGGTCGAAACGGGCCCGTTCGACGTTCAGGATCTTGCCGCGCAGGGGCAGGACGGCCTGGTTGTAGCGCGAGCGTCCCTGCTTGGCCGAGCCGCCGGCCGAATCGCCCTCGACGAGGAACAGTTCGGACTTGGCCGGATCGCGTTCCTGGCAGTCGGCCAGCTTGCCGGGCAGCGATGCGACGTCCATCGCGCTCTTGCGGCGGGTCAGTTCGCGTGCCTTTCGGGCCGCCTCGCGGGCCATTGCCGCCTCGATGATCTTCGAGACGATGAGCTTGGCCTCGGTGGGGTGTTCCTCGAACCACTCGGCCAGCTTTTCCGCCGTCAGCGTCTCGACCGCCGGACGAACCTCGGACGAGACGAGCTTGTCCTTGGTCTGGGACGAGAATTTCGGGTCGGGAACCTTGACCGAAAGGACGGCCGTCAGACCCTCGCGCGCATCGTCCCCGGTGAAGGAAACCTTTTCCCTGCGGGCGATGCCCGATGACTGGGCATAGTTGTTGATCGTGCGGGTCAGGGCGGCGCGGAAGCCGGCAAGGTGGGTGCCGCCGTCGCGCTGCGGAATGTTGTTGGTGAAGGCCAGCACCGTTTCGTGGAAACTGTCGTTCCACCACATGGCGATCTCGATGCCGATACCGTCGCGTTCGCCCTTGATGTAGATGGGTTCGTCGATCAGGGGCGTCTTGTGCCTGTCGAGGTAGCGCACGAACTCCTTGACGCCGCCGTCATAGCACAGCTCGACCTTCTGCGGCTCGGGGCCGCGAAGGTCCTCGAGGACGATGCGCACGCCGGAATTGAGGAACGCCAGTTCCCGCAGGCGGTTCTCGAGCGTGCGGAAGTCGTAGTTGAGGTTCGAGAAGGTGTCGGTCGAGGCAAGGAAGCGCACCTCGGTCCCGCGCTGGCCGTGGGCATCTCCCACGACGCGCAGGGGTTCGACCGTTTCGCCATGTTCGAAACGGGCAAAGTATTCCTTCCCGTTCCGCCAGATCCGAAGTTCGAGCCAGTCGGAAAGCGCGTTCACGACCGACACGCCGACGCCGTGAAGGCCGCCCGACACCTTGTAGGAATTCTGGTCGAACTTTCCGCCGGCGTGCAGCTGGGTCATGATGACCTCGGCCGCCGAGACGCCTTCTTCCGGGTGGATGTCGACCGGAATGCCGCGGCCGTTGTCGCGCACCGAAACGCTG
>RFGD01000082.1 GCA_003696705.1 Alphaproteobacteria bacterium
ACAAGGAGAAGGAGGCGCAGGACCAGGCGTTGACGCTGGGGCGCCGCGGCAAGGGCATGGGCCATGAGGGCCGACAGGATGTCGTATTTCTTCGATGCCGCGTCCCGCCCGACCGGTCTTGCGATCTGCATCCCTCACTCCTTCGGCCGAGGGCCGTTTCCGGGGCACCGGAGGCCGGTGCGTCCTGCCTCGTTCGTCGGGCGCCATTGAACCCGAAATTGGCGAAGATCCGGTAAATAGAACGTTCTTCGCTCGTTGGACGCCATTAACGTTGGGAATGACGATTCTGTCAAGGGATGGTGGGTGCCGACGGCCCTGCCCCCTACCCTTTCGAAGAAAGAAAGGGTTGAGTCTGGTTAAGCGGGACAGCCTGGGCGTCCCCTATTTGTGCCGAAATGTCCCCCAATATGCTGGTGGTCCGGTCGGCGTGTCCCCCCAAGTCTTGGCTTCTCCGGGCCGCGGGCGGGGCCGTGGCGATTCGCGGCGGTGCCGGTCGGCGCGGCCTTGTGGCCAAGGGGAGTCTTCCCCGCGGGGAAGGTCGTCGGCAGTATAGATCAGGTTTTGCCTTTCGCGCAAATTCGGCGTAAACGGGAAAGCAGGCGGAATTTACGTTGAGAGAAAGAGCAGGCAATCATGTATACCCATGAAGATCTGGCCCGGCTCCAGGCCCAGTCCCTCAAGATGCAAAGCTGGATCCGGCAGCAGACCTTCTCGCCCGAGAAGACCAAGCGACTTCGGCGCTTCTCGAGCTGGGAGGTGGCGGAGCTGATTCTGAAGGTCAACCAGTCGACCTTCCGCGGGCGCCTGGCGGCCGATCCCGACCTTCCCGGCGGGGAAGTCGAGCCCGAGGGCCGGCAGCGCTGGTTCTCGCTCGACGAGATCAACGAGCTCCGGCGGCGGATGAAGATCAACCGCCGCTCGCTGATGCCCCCCCGCCCCGCCGGCAAGCGCGCCTTCCGGGTCGCGGTCGCGAACTTCAAGGGGGGTGCCGGGAAGTCGACGGTGGCGCTCCATTTCGCTCATGCGGCGGCGCTCGACGGTTACCGGGTCCTTGTCGTCGACTTCGACCCGCAGGCGACGCTGTCGCACTCGATGGGCCTGACCGACGTGGCCGAGGAGTTCACGGTCTGGGGTATCATGGCGCGCGACCTCATTCGCGAGACGGACCGGCTCAACGCCGTCGCGGCCGGCGCCGAGTCGGGCGTGCAGCTGCCTCAGCGCAAGATCCCGGCCTCGATCCGGGACCTCGGCCTCGACGGGCTGCGGGCGCCGGATTTCCTCAAGACCACGGCCTGGTCGACGATCGACATCATCCCGTCCTGCGCCAACGCGGCCTTCGTCGAGTTCGCCTCGGCCCAGTATCGCCACCTCAATCCCGAGTGGTCCTTCTTCGCGGCGGTGTCGCGCTTCCTCGACACCCTGCCCGACGAGGCCTATGACCTCATCATCTTCGACTGCCCGCCGGCCATCGGCTATCAGTCGATGAACGCGGTCTTTGCGGCCGACATGCTCTACATCCCGTCGGGCCCCGGATACTGGGAGTACGATTCGACGACCAGCTTCATCGGCCAGCTTGCCGAGGCGCTGGCGGACTTGGCCGACGGGTTCGACGCGACCTTCCCCGCGGGGAAGATGGCGCTTCCGAAAAGCTTCGCGGACATTCGCTTCCTGATGACCCGCTTCGAGCCGGGCAACGAATTGCACCGTGCGATGCTGCAGGCATTTCGCAAGGTTTTTGGGGCACATGTTACCGAGAACCCCATCGAGATGACCCGCGCGGTCGAACAGTCGGGCCGGTTCCTGAGTTCGGTCTACGAGATCGACTATCGCGACATGACGCGCGAGACCTGGCGGCGCGCGCGTGCCAGCTTCGACCGGGCCTATGAGGAGTTCAAGGGTCACGTCATCGCCGCCTGGGACCGGATCTGAGGAGAGAGCCATGAGCCGCAAACGCCGCATCTTCGACATCGACCTGCCCGAGGATCTGGACGCCGTGCCGGATCCGGCGCCCGAGCCCGAGGCGGGGCAGGGCGACGCGGAAACCTTCCCCGCGGGGAAGACTGCCCCCCGCCAACGGCGCGGCCCCATGGCCGCCGCCATCTCCGAGACGGCCGAATCGCTGCGCGAGCGCCGCGCCCTCGAGGCCCGGATCCGCGAGGAGAACGACCGCCTTGCGCACGAGCATGTGCGCCTGCGCCGCCTGGGGCTGGTCGCCGAACTGGTGCCGCTTGACGAGATCGAGACCTGGAAGCTGGTGCGTGACCGGGCGCCGGGCCCGGACCCCGAGCTGGCCGAGCTTGTCGCCTCGATCCGCGAGATCGGCCTCTCGAACCCCATCCGGGTCGAGCGCCGGCCCGACGGCCGTTTCGAGCTGGTGCAGGGCTACCGGCGCCTCTCGGCCTACAGGGCGCTTCTGGACGAGACCGGCGACGCCGAGGCCTGGGGGCGCATCCCGGCCCTGGTCCTCGAGCCGGGCGAGAGCCTCGAGGGGCTCTACCGCCGCATGGTGGACGAGAACATGGTCCGCAAGGACGTCTCGTTCGCCGAGATGGCCCAGCTGGCCATCGCCTATGCCGCCGACCCGCAGACCGAGATCGACGACCCCGACAAGGCGGTCGCGACGCTCTTCCGCTCGGCCGGGTATCAGAAGCGCAGCTACATCCGGGCCTTCATCAAGCTGATGAGCCGGCTCGAGAAGGACCTGAAATACGCGCCCGAGATCCCGCGGCGCGTCGGCCTGGCGCTGGTCGCCCGCATGGAGGAGGACGAGGGCGTCGCCCGCGCCATCCGCGCCGCGCTCGCCGACTGGGACAATCGCTCGGCCCAGGACGAGCTGTCGGTCCTCCGGCGCTTCGCCGGGCTCGACGCGCCCGAGGCGGCGGGGCAGGGGGCCGCCCGCGACCCCGCGCCGGCCACGCCGAAGGCCCGCGACAGCCGTGCCAAGACCTCGATCCAGTTCGACCGCCCCGAAGGCCGGGCGCGCTGCGTGGCCGAGAACGGCCGGCTCGAGATCCGGCTGGACGTCGACTTCTCGACCGTCGATCGCCACCGGCTCGAGGCGGCGGTGCGCGCCTTGCTCGACCACCTCGACAGCTGACCCGAGCCCGGACCTTCCCCGCGGGGAAGGTCCGCCGGGGTAA
>RFGD01000460.1 GCA_003696705.1 Alphaproteobacteria bacterium
CCGCTTTGGTCTGAGCGTTCAGCACCCCGATCCCTTCCTTCTGGCGATGTGGAAGGAGGATCCCGAAGCGGTGCGCGCCGTCGCCGAAGGCGTGCTGGCCCATTGGCAGCGCCTTTCCGGCGAGACGATCGATCTTCGCAGCCTTCTGAAGCGCGCCGGCCTGCCGCGGCTCGGAAAGGCGCTAGCGTCCTGAGCGCTGTTCTGTTTCCAGCCTATGGGCAAAATTCCGCCAATAGCTATAATGTCTCCGCATTCGCCATGATCCCGGCGCGCACGCAGCAGCGCGACGCGCGGACGGGGACGGCTCGGAGGGGGCGCGGGGACGGACGGAATGGACATCTTGCTCGATCTCCTGGCCTTTCCCGTCATGACCGTGGATGCCGAACTTCGGATCCGTGACATGAACTCGGCCGCGCGCCGGTATCTGGCGGCGAACGGCGTGATGGAAGGGACGAAGGGCGGCGTCCTGCGCCTCGAGCCGCCAATGGCCGACCGCGCGCTGCGCGAGGCGCTGGCCAAGGTCATCGCGGGCGAAAGTGACCGCGCATCCGTCGCCCTGGATGACGGCAAGGGGCGGCCGGTCGTCCTGTCGCTGGCGCCGATGCGCGCCGACCTCGGGGCGAAGGGCCAGCGGGCGGCCATCTTCGTCTCGGGCGTGGGCGAGGTCGGGCCAGACATTGCCGCCGTCGCCCGGCACTATGGGCTGACCGAAACGGAAGCCGCGCTGGCCGAGGCCGTGGCCGCCGGGCGCACCGTCGCGGAATTCGCGGATCGGCGCGGCATGGCTGTCAGCACGGCGCGCTGGCACCTCAAGAACCTGGAGACGAAACTTGGCGTCTCGCGGATCGAGGAGCTTGTGGCCGTCATCCACCGCACCGTCACGCCGATCGGCGGGCAGGCATGATTCTGCCGATCGGGCGAGTGAACAGTTTGTCTCTCGAACGTGAACAATCGTCCCCCGCATGAGGGAGGGTGCGGGAATCGCTTCCGGCGTTAGGATGCATCTGTTGGTGAGTGTGAATTGTGAGGGGGGGCGACCCGGAATATCCATTTCAGGATTCGGGAGCCGATCAGGGTGGCGGAAGACCGGCGCA
>RFGD01000001.1 GCA_003696705.1 Alphaproteobacteria bacterium
GCGACGATCAGCGCCTGATACAGATGCCGCTGACCTTCGAAGATGTCGACCAGGCCGCGCAGTCTGGGCGCATCCTCTCGGTCCACCGACAGGCTTTCGCGGCCGATGCGGACAACGGGAACGTATTGATCCCCCGCCTTCACGCGCAGCCTGCTCCGCCGCTTCCGCTGCTCTTTCCGCGCCGCTGCAAGATCGGCAAGCAATTCGGACGAAAAAAACTCCATCGCGCAATACCCCCCTTCAATGAACCGATTGAAGCCCGGCGGCGCGCAACAGGTCAAGCCCGTCGTCGCTGGCGACCGCATTGACGCATTTCGCTCAACAATGCGGATATTCCGAGCTCATCGTTTCAATCTCGTGAACGGCTCGCCCGCTTGGGACCGGGGCGAAGCACATGGGGCTTTTCGGGGTCGTAAAGGGCGCTTTCGGGAAAGGGGGCCGAGGCATCGAGCGCCGGCCCGAGCATGACAAGCGCCGTGCGCGTTATCTTCTCGGCCCTCACCTTTTCGCGAATGTCCGAAAGCGTGCCGCGGATGATCTTCTGGTCGGGCCAGCCGACGCGATAGGCGACGACCACCGGACAGTCGGCACCGTAGAACGGGGCCAGCCGGCGCTCGATGTCCAGAAGGGCGCGGACGCCCAGGTGGATGACCAGAGTCGTGCCGGTGCGCGCGAAGTTCTCGAGCGTCTCCCCGTCAGGCATGGCCGTCGACTTCATCGCGACACGGGTCAGGACGATCGACTGCGCAACCTCCGGCACGGTCAGTTCCTGGCCGATCGCGGCCGCGGCCGCGGCGAAGGCCGGCACGCCGGGCGTGATGTCGAAGGGAATCCCCTCGGCCCGCAGACGGCGAATCTGCTCGGCGATGGCGCCGTAGAGCGACGGATCACCCGAATGCACCCGCGCCACGTCGAGGCCGCGCCGGTGGGCCGCGACGATTTCGGCATGGGTCTCGTCAAGCGTCATGGTCGCCGTGTCGAGAACCCTTGCACCCTCGGGTGCAAGGGCGACGATCTCGGCCGGCACCAGCGAACCGGCATAAAGACATACGGGGCAGCTCGAGATGAGCCGGCGCGCCTTGACCGTGACCAGTTCTGGGTCGCCCGGACCCGCGCCGATGAAATGTACCGTCATGCCGCATCCCCTTTCCCGTCCGGATCCGCCCCTTCGCCGCCGGCCAGCTTTCTTTCGTAGCCGCGGGGCGTATAGACCCGCGTCCCTTCCGCAAGCTCGAGCCTTCGGGTCCGCGCCGCCCCCACGAGGACCAGCGTCATCATGTCGACGTCGTCGACCGACAGGTCCCCGAGATCGACCGTGCGCACCGTCTCGTCCGGGCGGCCGAGCGACCTTGCCAGGATGACCGGGGTATCGGGCGGGCGGTGCTCGAGAAGGATTTCCCGCGCCTCGGCCAGCAGCGTCCGGCGGCGGCGCGACACCGGATTGTAGAAGGCAATGACGAAGTCGCCCTCGGCGGCCGCCCGCAGACGTCGAAGGATGTCGGCCCGCGGCGTAAGAAGATCCGAAAGCGAGATGGCGCAGAAGTCGTGCCCGATGGGCGCGCCCGCCCGCGCCGCGGCGGCCTGAAGGGCGGTGATCCCGGGCGCCACGGTCACCTCGACCCGGCGCGCCGCCAGAGAGACGCCGCCCCTTTCGGGCGGGCGGTCGAGAAGCTCGAAGACCAGCGATGCCATGGCATAGATGCCGGCGTCGCCCGAACAAACCAGCGCGACATTCCGCCCCTCGGCCGCCCGCTCGAGCGCGTGCCGGCAGCGCGCTTCCTCGCCGCCAAGGTCGAAATCGGCGCGTGGCTTCCCGGCCGCCAGGGGTCCCAGCAGGTCGATGTAGAAGCCATAGCCCACCAGCTCGTCCGCTTCGGACAGGATGCGGGAGACTTCCGGCGTGCGCCATGCCGCCTGCCCCGGACCGATCCCGACCACGGAAAGCCGTCCCCGCGGCCGGCCCGCAAGCGCCTCGGGCGCCGCGTCGGCGATCGCCAGCGCCGCCGTCGCGTTTGCCGACTTGCGCTTTTCGACAAGAAGGCGCCCGGTCGGCCCGGCCTGCAGAAGCGCGGCGCCCTCGGCCACGCCATGACAGCCGACCTCGGCCATCACCACCGCCGAAGGGTTGGCAAGCCGAGGCGCCTCGGCCTCGAGCGCCGAGGCCGGAAAGAGCCGCAGCGGAACGCCAAGCCGGTGCGCCAGCGCGAGGACGGCGGGCTCGTCCGCCTTCACGTCGATGGTGTTGACCGAATGGACCGCGAAAGGGGATGCCCCGGCCTCGGCAAGGACGCCCTCGACAAGACGCCAAAGCTCGTCCGGCGGACAGTTGCGGGCGGCCCCGACCCCCAGCGCAAGCCGCGTCGGCGCGAAATGCAGATGCCGCGGGCCGAGACCCTCGACGGGCGCCATGGTGCAGCTGATTTGCACCGCCTCCCCCCGCGGCAGCGGATCCAGCCAGTCCGCGCAGGCCGCATCGGCCCCC
>RFGD01000083.1 GCA_003696705.1 Alphaproteobacteria bacterium
AGAAAGGACGAAGCGCATGATCCCATCCTGGCGCCTTTCGGTTGCGCCCATGATGGACTGGACGGACCGGCACTGCCGGTTCTTTCACCGGCAGCTCAGCCGCCGGGCGCTTCTCTATACCGAAATGGTCACGGCCGAGGCCGTCATTCATGGCGACCGAGAGCGGCTTCTGGGCCATGACGCGATCGAGCATCCGCTTGCCCTTCAGCTTGGTGGGGCCGAGCCCGACCGCCTTGCCCGCGCCGTCGAGCTTGCGCGGCCCTGGGGGTTCGACGAGTTCAACCTGAACGTCGGCTGCCCGTCGGACCGCGTCCAGTCGGGCACCTTCGGGGCCGTCCTCATGAAGGATCCCGCGCGCGTCGGCGACTGCGTGGCGGCCATGGCCTCGGCGTCAGGCGGGGTCGAGGTGACGGTGAAATGCCGCATCGGGGTTGACGATCAGGACCCGCGCGCGGTCCTGCCGGCGTTTCTCGAAACGATCCAGGGGGCAGGCGTGCGCCGCGTGATCGTGCACGCGCGCAAGGCCTGGCTCAGGGGGCTGAGCCCCCGGGAAAACCGAGAGGTGCCGCCGCTCGAGCACGATCTGGTCGTCGAGATGAAGCGGGCTTTCCCGGCGCTCGACATCGCGATCAACGGCGGGATCGCCGATCTCGACACGGTCGAGGCGTTCCTTCGGCAGGGGCTCGACGGGGTCATGGTGGGCCGTGCCGCCTACCACGACCCGGCGACGATTCTGGCCGGGGCCGATGCCCGCATCTTCGGTGACGCGCGACCCGTGCCGACGGGCGCCGAGGTCATCGCCGCCATGGTTCCCTATGTGGCGCGGCACGTCGAGGGCGGCGGTTCGGTGCACCACGTGACGCGCCACATGCTCGGCCTCTTCGCCGGCCGGCCCGGCGCGCGGGCGTGGCGGCGGATCCTCTCGGAGGGCGCGGCACGGGCGGACGCGACGCCCGCGCTTCTCGAGACCGCCCTTGCTGCCGTGCCCGGCGGCGACGGGCCGCTCGTTCAGCCCTGCGTCGCGACGCGCCAGATCTCGACCGCGTAAAAGAGAATCGAGAGGTTTGCGACGGCAAAGGCGACGGTGCGCGCCCAAAGCACCGTGATCCCGCCGATATAGACGACCGCATGGGCAACACGCGCCCAGAAGAAGACCGCCGACCATAGCGCCGTCGCTTCGGTCGAGATGTCGAGCACGGCCCCGATGAGGACCAGCGCGGCGAAGGGGCCGAACTGTTCGACCAGATTGAGATGGGCGCGGTTGGCGCGGCGGACCCAGTCGGGAAGGCCCTCGGTGCTGGGCTCGGTGCGGTAGTACTCGCGGTCGGGCAGGCCCCGGTAGGCGATCTGGCCGGCGATGTAGGGCAGCCAGAGAAGGCTGAGAAGGATCGCGGTCAGAAACAGGTAGAAAAGCTCCATCGTCATCGGCAGTCCTTTCGCGTGGCAGGGCGCGGCCGACACACCCCGCCCGGCGGCGCACTGCCTGCCGTTCGAAAGCGTTGCCGGCCGCTCGTGGCCCGATTAAACCGCAGGCAAGGCGGTAGCGGAGGGAAATTATGGCCGACATGGCGACACTTGCCCAGATGCTTGTTCTTCTTCTGGCAATCGGCGCCGTGGCTGGCGTCGTTGCCGGACTTCTGGGGGTCGGCGGCGGGATCATCCTTGTCCCGGCGTTCTTCCACACGTTCTCGGCCCTGGGCTATGGCGGGGCGCAGCTGATGCAGGTCTGCCTTGCGACCTCGTTGGCGACCATCATCGTGACATCGGTGCGTTCGGTCCTGTCGCATAACCGGCGCGGCGCGGTCGACTGGCAGATCCTGAGGGGCTGGGCGCCAGGCATCGCCCTGGGCGCGGTGGCCGGGGTCCTTGTTGCGGCCAGCCTGCGATCGACCGCGCTTCAGGCCATTTTCGGCGCGCTGGGCGTGGTGATCGGGCTTTATCTTGCCTTCGGTCGGGCCGAATGGCGCCTCGGCACGGCCATGCCGGGCGGGTGGCGGCGCTGGCTTCTTTCCCCCGTCGTCGGCTTTCTTTCGGTGCTCATGGGCATCGGCGGCGGCTCCTTCGGCGTTCCCCTGATGACCCTGTTCGGCGTGCCCATCCACAGGGCCGTCGCGACGGCGGCAGGCTTCGGTGTCATCATCGCCGTGCCGTCCGTGGCCGGGTTTCTCCTCATCGACATCGACCCGGCCTCTCGGCCGCCGCTGACGATCGGCGCCGTCAACCTGCCGGCCTTCGCGGTGGTAATCTCGATGACACTCGTGACGGCACCCCTTGGTGTGCGACTGGCGCATGCGATGGACCCGAAGCCGTTGCGCCGGGTCTTCGCCGTCTTCATCACGATCGTGGCGCTGAACATGTTGCGCCGCGCGCTGGGCCTGTGATCCCGGCCGGCTTCCGCACCCGTGGCTGGTGCCGCTTCCCGGCCGAGCCGGCAACCCTTGCCTGGTGCGATGCCGCCGAGCCCGCGGCGCGTCGGGCGATGGCGGCACCCGAGCATCGCGACTGGTGGCGGGCCGGCGGGACGTGGTTCGCCGGCGTGGGGGTCCTTGGCAACGACGCCTGCGGCCGCGTCGGGGACGGACCGCCCCTTGCCGGGCGGGCGGCATCTCTGGCGCGCGCATTGATGGGCGCCGACTTTCCGGGCTGGGATCCGGGGCAGGTCTCGGCGGTGCGGCCGGGCTATCCGAGGCGCGCCCCGGGCGAGAGCGAGGCGGCCTTCGACTATCGCCGCCGCAGGGATGCGGCGCATGTCGACGGGATCCTGCCCGTCGGCCCCGAGCGGCGCCGGGTGATCGGCGAGCTGCACGGTCTCGTCCTTGGAATCGCCCTGACGGACGGCGCGCCCGGCGCCGCGCCGCTGGCCGTGTGGGAGGGAAGCCATCGCCTGATCCGCAAGGCCCTGGCCGAGGCGCTTTCCGACGTGCCGCGCGAAAATCTGGAAAAGACCGACATCTCCGAGGCCTACCGTGCCGCCCGCCGCGCCGCCTTCGGGACCTGTCGCCGGGTCGAGGTGGTGCTTCGCCGGGGCGAGGCCTGCCTTCTCCATCGGCATCTTCTGCACGGCATTTCGCCCTGGCGGGCCCAGGACGGCCCAACCGGTGAGGCCCGGATCGTCGTCTATTTCCGGCCCGTGCTGGCGGCAGGGGCGGCGGCCTGGCTCGAACGGGACTGACGGCGGGCCCGACCACCCCGCCGGCGGGCAAGGAGCGAGGCGCGCTCGGGCAGGCATTCGAGGACGCGCAGGCGCTCGTCGTCGCTCATCCGGCCCCACGCGGCGATCTCCTCGAGCGTCCGGCGGCAGCCGACGCAGATCCGCGCGTCCGGGTGCACGACACAGACCTTGACGCAGGGCGAGGCGACCCCGCCGCGGGGTTCTTCATCCTTCATGCGCGCTCTCGCCCGATATGACGCAGCCGGTCCAGCATTCCCTGCAGGATATATGCCGCGGCGACGCTGTCGATGACCTCGGCGCGACGTTTTCGTGACGTATCCGCCTCGAGAAGGGCTCTTTCGGCGGCAACGGTGGAAAGTCGCTCGTCCCAGAGCGCGATGGGCAGGGACGTCAGCCGGGACAGGTTGCGCGCAAAGGCCCGGGTGGACTGGGCGCGGGGGCCTTCCGAGCCGTCCATGTTGACCGGAAGGCCAAGGACGAAGCCGACCGCACTGCGGCCGGCCGCGATCTCGAGAAGGCGCGCCGCGTCGTCGCGGAACTTGCGGCGGCGCAGGGTCTCGAGCGGCGTCGCGACGGTGCGCAGCCCGTCCGAGACGGCAACCCCGATGGTCTTCGTTCCAAGGTCCAGCCCGACAAGCGCCCCCGTCGGCGGCAGGGCGTCGGCAAAGGCGACCGGATCCTCGACGATGGCGGCGGGCGCGTTCATTCCGCGACACCGGCGCCGCGCGCCGCCTCGCGAACGCTGTCAAGGCCCGCCGGGTCGTCCTGCAGCGCGGCCTGGGCGTCGGCCCAGGCTTTCCGGGCCTTTTCCGTCTCGCCCAGAACCCCATAGGCGCGGATGAGGCGCGCCCATTCGGCGGCGCTGCCGCCTTCCGTCGCCAGCCGTTCGGCCAGCCGGCCGACCATGCCGCGGATCATGTCCTGCCGCTCGGCGTCGGTCATCCCGGCCGCGGCGGCGACATCGCCCGCGTCTGGGCCCGGCATGGCCATCGCCGGCGGTGGGGTATAGCGTTCGCCCGCGGCCTCGGCCACGGCCTGGATCTGATCGCGAATCGGCGCGATCCAGGGGGCGTCCGGCGGGCCTTCCTCGAGTAGCGCCCGCCAGAAGCGGAACGCAAGGTCGGGACGCCCCCCCTGCGCGAACATCAGCCCCGCATAGTAGCGTGCGCGTCCGTTCTTCGGGTCGCGCTTCATGGCCTCCATGAGGGCGCGCTCGGCCTCGGGCGACACGTAGCCGCCGGCGGCAAGAATCATGAGCTCGGCCAGATTGACCCATTCCTCGGCCGGCGCATCCGGGCCGAGCTTCTCGAGAAGCCGGCGCTGTGCCTCGTAGGCGGCGCGATAGTTGCCAAGGGCCGCTTCCCCCTGAACAAGGAAGCCAAGGCCCTTCGTGTCGTCGGGCCGCGCCTTGACCACCTGCCGCAGCCGGTCGACCAGCTGTTCGACCTTGGGGTCGGGGGCAGGCCGGTTCGGGTCGGGCGGCGTGTTCTGTTCGGCCGTGGCCTGGTCGGGGCGGTTGGCCCGCTTTTCCTCGATCAGCTTCAGCCGCAGGTCGTAGGGCATGTCCGGGGCCCCGGGCGCCCCGAGATACGCGTAAAGGCCCAGCCCGCCGGCCAGAACGGCGACGACCGCGCCTGCGGCGGCCAAGGCGTTGACGGGCTTCGGCGGCGCCGCGGCGTTGCCTTCGCCTTCGCTGGCAAGCCGCTTGTCCGCCTCGAGAATCTTGCGCGAAATCTCGATCCGCGCGCGCTCGTAGTCCTCGGGCGACAGCGTGCCGCGTTCGCGGTCCTTCTCGATCGCCTCGAGCTGGGCGCGATAGACCGAAAGATCGAAGGCCGCGGCCGGTGGTGCCACGTCGCGACCCTTCAGGACGGTCAGGGCAATCGCCCCGCCGACGACAAGCGCCATGGCTGCGGCCAGAATCCAGAAAATCATCCGCTCTTCCCTCTTTTCCCGCTGACACTTAAGGCTTGCGGCGGCCCGCGGGAAGTGCCCATGTGTCGCGCGGCCGCCCGCGGGTGCCCCGCGGGGCGTCAGGATCCCGGGGGGCGTCAGGATCCGGGGGCGTCAGGATGGTGTGCCGGGCGTGGCGAATTGTCCGCGTGTCGCTTCTGTCCCCATTGTGCCGCTTCGGGTCGCGGCGTTAGGTTGCGCGTGGCGCAGAACACGGATCGAGGGGCCCGCGGGGCCCGGAAGCGAGGAATCGACATGCGACGCTATTCCGCATTCGCCATTGCGCGCGAAGCCCTGCGTTACCACACGGGCTGGGAACGCGCCTGGACATCGCCCGAGCCGAAGCCGCATTACGACGTGGTCATCGTCGGCGCCGGCGGCCACGGTCTTGCGACGGCCTACTACCTCGGGCGCAACCACGGCATCCGCAACGTCGCCGTGATCGAGAAGGGCTGGCTTGGCGGTGGCAACACGGGGCGGAACACGACGATCATCCGCTCGAACTATCTTCAGGATCCCTCGGCGGCGATCTATGAAAAGGCGCGCAGCCTCTACGAGACCCTGAGCCAGGAACTGAACTACAACGTCATGTTCAGCCCGCGCGGCGTCATGATGCTGGCCCAGACCGAGCACGAGGTTCGCGGCTATCGCCGGACGGCCTTCGCCAATGCCCAGCAGGGCGTCGAGACGGAATTCATCGGGCCCGACCGCGTCAAGGAGCTTTGCCCGATCATCAACATCTCGGGGCCGCGCTATCCGGTTCTCGGGGCGCTGTGGCAGCCGCGCGGCGGCACGGCGCGTCACGACGCCGTCGCCTGGGGCTATGCGCGGGCCTGCGCGGACATGGGCATGGACATCATCCAGAAGTGCGAGGTGACGGGTGTCCGCGTCGAAGGCGGCAAGGTTCAGGGGGTCGAGACAAGCCGCGGCTACATCGGTTGCGGCAAGCTTGGCATGGTCGTCGCGGGCCATGCCAGCGTGCTGGCCGAAATGGCCGGCTTCCGGCTTCCGATCGAGAGCGTGGCGCTTCAGGCGCTGGTGAGTGAGCCGATCAAGCCCTGCATGGACGTCGTCGTGATGGCGAACACC
>RFGD01000461.1 GCA_003696705.1 Alphaproteobacteria bacterium
CACCGAAGCCGCGGATCCAGAAACCGGCCTCGCGCGCCGCCACGACGATCCGAGCGGCAGTCTCGCCCCCGACGTCCACGGTGACCGTGTCGAAGCGCGGCCCCGCACCCGGATCGAGACCGAGTCCGCGCAGCGCCTCGGCGAAGGCCTCCGCGAGGCCGCGCACGCGCGTCGCGATCGCGCGCAGGCCCTCCGGCCCGTGGTAGACCGCGTAGAACGCCGAGAGGATCGCCAGCAGCGCCTGGGCCGTGCAGATGTTGCTGGTCGCTTTCTCGCGCCGGATGTGCTGCTCGCGCGTCTGCAGCGCCATGCGCAGCGCCGGTGCGCCGTCCGCGTCGCGCGAGACGCCGATGATCCGCCCCGGGATCTGCCGCTTCATGTCGTCGCAGGCCGCGAGGAAGGCCGCGTGCGGCCCGCCGAAGCCCATCGGCACGCCGAGCGCCTGGCCGGAGCCGGCGACGATATCGGCGCCGAAATCGCCCGGCGGCGCGATCAGGCCGAAGACGGTGGCATCGGAGAAGGCGACGATCATCAGCGCGCCGTTCTCATCGCAGGCCGCGCGCAGCGGTGCCAGATCATAGAGCGAGCCGTAGAAGTCCGGATACTGGACGATGACGCAGGCGGTGGAGGCGTCGAGCGCGTCGATCAGCGGCGCCAGGTCCGTGGCAAAGCCGTCCTGCTTCAGCTCGACGAAGTCGCCGTCGAGCCGGGAAAGGTAGTTGCGCGTCACATCGCGGTAGCGGGGATTCACCGAGGCCGTGGTCAGAACACGGCTTCGGCGGGTCACGCGCCGCGCCATCAGCGCGGCCTCCGCGACGCTTGTCGCCGCGTCATACATCGAGGCGTTGGCGACCTCCATGCCGGTCAGGCGGGCGATCATCGTCTGGAACTCGAACAGCGTCTGCAGCGTGCCCTGCGCGATCTCCGGCTGATAGGGGGTGTAGGCGGTCAGGAACTCGCCGCGCGAGATCACATAATCCACGACGGCCGGGATGAAATGGTGGTAGGTGCCGCCACCGAGGAAGCAGCGGGTGTTGCCGGCATGGCGGTTGGCTTCGGCGGCCTTCGTGAAGCGGCGCACGATGGCCGCCTC
>RFGD01000462.1 GCA_003696705.1 Alphaproteobacteria bacterium
GCGGTATTCGCCGGCTGGACCGCGCACTTCGACCGCTATGTTCTGGTCGCGGCCGATGGCTCGCAACGGCCCTTCAGCCACGCCGAGGGCGAGGTTCTTCGCCTCTTCCTGTCAAACCCGCGCCGTCTCATCACGCGGGCCCAGATGCAGGAACGCCTGGGCGGCACGGCCGGGGAAAGCTTCGACCGGGCAATGGATGTGCGCATCTCCCGCCTGCGCGCCAAGCTTGACGAGGATCCACGCAACCCGCGGCTCATCAAGACCATTTACGGGGCCGGCTATATCTTCCTTGGCGACGTGGAGTGGCGATAGTATAAGCCGCTAAATGCAACCATCAAGGGAGTGTCGTGCGCCATGCCGCTTGCGCTTGTTGCCTATGTCGGGGCCGTTTCCGGGCTCGTCGGATTGTTGAGCCCAAGGGTGCGCGACCCCGGCATGCGGCTTGGCCTCTCGGTTCTCGCGGGTATCGCGGCGACGATCATGTGGCCGGACGTCCGCGCCCTGATGGCGGGGAACTGACGGCGCCCGGCCCCGCGAGCAACGGCGGCCGACGGCGGCGGCCTACTCGGCCGCGACGCCGGCCTCGGGCAGGGGTTCGACGCGAACTGCCGCGAACTTGAACTCGGGGATCTTGCCGTCGGGATCAAGCTGCGGGTTCGTCAGCATGTTGGCCGCCGCCTCGACGAAGGCGAAGGGCATGAAGACCATGTCCTCGGGCACGGCGCGGTCCGCACGCGCCATCGCCACCACGGCGCCGCGGCGCGTGACAAGCCGCACCTTGTCGCCGGGCGCCACGCCAAGCCGGCGCAGGGTCGCCGGATGCAGCGTGCAGATCGCTTCGGGCTCGGCCCAGTCAAGGACTTGTGCCCGGCGCGTCATGGCCCCCGTGTGCCAGTGTTCGAGAACCCGCCCCGTCGTGAGGATCATGGGATATTCGCCGTCGGGAAGTTCGGCAGGCGGGGTCAGCGCCGCGGGCGCAAAGCGCGCGCGCCCGCCCGGACGCGGGAAGCCGTCGCCGAAGACGATGGCCTGTCCCGGGTCGTCTGGCGCCGTCGAGGGGTAGGTCACGGCGCCTTCGGCCTCGAGCCGTTCCCAGGTGATGTTGTCGAGCGAAGGCATGCCCTTCTTCATCTCGGCAAAGACCGAGTGCGGGCCGGCGTAGTTCCAGTCAAGCCCCAGCCTGCGCGCCAGCTCCTGCGTGATCTCCCAGTCGGGCCGGGCCTCGCCCGGGGGCGCCACGACGGGCCGGGCCATCTGCACCTGGCGGTTCGTGTTGGTCACGGTGCCCGTCTTCTCGTAGAAGGCGGCGGCCGGAAGGATGACGTCGGCAAACATTGCCGTCTCGGTCAGGAAGATGTCCTGGACGACCAGATGCTCGAGCCGGGCAAGCGCGGCCCGCGCGTGGGCAAGGTCGGGGTCCGACATCGCCGGGTTCTCGCCTAGGATATACATCCCGCGGATGCGTCCCGCATGGATCGCGTCCATGATCTCGACGACGGTAAGCCCCTTCCGGTCGGACCAGTCCTCGGTGCCCCAGATCTCGGCGAAATGCCGGCGCTCTGCCGCATCGGTGACCGAACGATAGTCGGGCAGGAACATCGGGATGAGCCCTGCGTCGGAAGCCCCCTGGACGTTGTTCTGCCCGCGCAGCGGGTGAAGCCCGGTTCCCGGCCGCCCGACATGACCGCACATGAGCGCCAGCGAAATGAGGCAACGCGCATTGTCGGTGCCGTGGACATGCTGGCTGACGCCCATGCCCCAGAAGATCATGCCGGCGCGCGCGCCGGCGAACTCGCGCGCCACGGTGCGGACGACCTCGGGCGCGATGCCGGTCACAGGCTCCATCGCCTCGGGCGAGAAGTCCGCGAGATGGGCCTTGAAGGCCTCCCAGTTTTCCGTGAACGCCGCGATGTATTGCCGGTCCTCGAGCCCCTCCTCGGCGATCACGTGCATGATCGAGTTGAGAAGCGCCACATCCGTCCCCGGCCGGAACTGGAGCATGTGGCGCGCGTGGCGGCCAAGCGCCTGACCGCGCGGGTCCGCCACGATCAGGGTTCCGCCGCGCGCCGCAAACTGCTTGAACCACGTCGCGGCGACGGGGTGGTTCTCGGTCGGGTTGGCCCCGATGACGATGGCCACATCGGCGTGCTCGATCTCGTTGAACGTGGCCGTCACCGCCCCCGACCCGATGTTCTCGATCAGGGCCGCAACCGACGAGGCATGGCAAAGCCGCGTGCAGTGGTCGACGTTGTTGTGCCGGAAACCCTGGCGGATGAGCTTCTGGAAGAGATAGGCCTCTTCATTGGTGCATTTCGCCGATCCGAAGCCGGCGACGGCTTCGCCGCCGTGTTCGTCGCGCAGCCAGGCCAGCCCCTCGGCCGCGATGTCCAGCGCCTCTTCCCAGCTGGCCGGGCGGAAATGCGTCCAGGGGTTTGCCGGATCGACGTTGACGCCCTTGGCCGGCGCGTCCGCGCGGCGCACCAGAGGCTGTGTCAGCCGGTGCGGGTGATGGATGTAGTCATACCCGAAGCGCCCCTTGACGCAGAGCCTGTTCTGGTTCGCCGGTCCGGGTGCCCCCTCGACATGGGCGATGCGGCCGCCCCGGACGGCGACATCGACCTGACAGCCCACGCCACAGAAGGGGCAGACGGTGCGCGTGACGGTTTCGTCGGCGCGTCGGTCACCGCGCTCCGCCTCGTCCAGAAGGCTTGCCGGCATCAGCGCGCCCGTCGGACAGGCCTGAACGCACTCGCCGCAGGCAACGCAGGTGGACGCGCCCATCGGGTCGGCCTGGTCGAAGACGGGGAAGGCGTCGTGGCCCCGGCCGGCCATGCCGATCACGTCATTGACCTGAACCTCTCGACAGGCGCGGACGCACAGATTGCACTGGATGCAGGCGTCAAGATTGACGTGCATCGCGACATGACTGGCGTCGAGAAGCGGCACGCGCTCCGGCTCGAGCGGCGGAAAGCGGCTTTCCGAGACGCCGACCGCATCGGCCATCTGCCAGAAATGCGACCCGGCGTCATGCGCGCGCTCGGGCGGCGGCTGATCGGCCAGGAGAAGCTCGAAAACGCCCCGCCGCGCGCGTCTTGCGCGCGCGCTTTCGGTGTGCACGACCATGCCGTCGGCCACCGGACGGATACAGGACGCGACAAGCGTGCGCTCGCCCTCGACCTCGACCATGCAGGCGCGGCAGTTGCCGTCGGGGCGATAGCCCGGCTCGGGGCGGTGGCAAAGGTGGGGGATCGTCAGGCCGCGGCCGTGGGCCGCTTCCCAGATGGTGGTCCCGGCGGGCACCGTCACGGTCGCGCCGTCAAGGGTGAAGGTGACCTGCTCCTTTGCGTTCTCGTCCGTCATCTGCCCCTCCCGAAGGCCGCATTCCACGGGGCGCGCCCGGCGCCCTCGGCCGAAACCGTGTCGTGCCTGCACGGACCCGCCGCCCCCGGCCGCAAGCAGGCCCGGGCCCTTGCGCGGCGCGTGTTCTTGCCCGTCCGCCCTGCCATCACACCTCGTCCCCGAAATGCTTCATCGTCAGGCGAATCGGGTTGGGCGCCGCCTGCCCCAGACCGCAGATCGAGGCATCGGCCATCACCTCGCAAAGATCCTCAAGCGCCGACCGGTCCCAGCGCTCTGCCTGCATCAGCTTGACCGCCTTCTCGCAGCCGACGCGGCAGGGCGTGCACTGGCCGCAGGATTCGTCCTCGAAGAAACGCAGCATGCCAAGCGCGGCCTCTCGCACACTGTCCTTGTCCGAAAGGACAACGACGGCTGCCGAACCGATGAAGCTCCCATGGGGCTGGAGCGTGTCGAAGTCGAGCGGCACATCGTCAAGCGAAGCCGGCAGGAGGCCCGAGGACGGCCCACCCGGCTGATAGGCCTTGAAGACATGCCCCTCGGCCATGCCTCCCGCGGCATCGATGACGTCGCGGATCGTCGATCCCGCGGGAAGGACGTAGACCCCCGGCCGCCGCACCCGGCCCGACACCGAGTAGCTGCGCAGGCCCTTGCGGCCGTTCTTCTCGACGCCCGAAAGGATCTCGGGCCCCTCGCGGAGGACGCGCGTGACCCAGCACAGCGTCTCGACGTTGTTGACGAGCGTCGGGCGACCGAATACCCCGACCTCGGCGACATAGGGGGGACGATGGCGCGGCAGGCCCCTCTTGCCCTCGATCGACTCGATCATCGCCGATTCCTCGCCGCAGATGTAGGCACCGGCCCCGCGCCTGAGGTCGATATGCCCGCGCGGCACGATCCCTGCCGCCTCGAGGGCCGCGATCTCGTGAAGCAGGATCTCCCGGATCTCGGGGTATTCGTCGCGAAGATAGATGAATGTCGTCTCGGCCTCGACGGCCCAGCTGGCGATCAGCGCGCCTTCTAGGAACAGATGCGGCCACCGCTCGAGGTAGTGGCGGTCCTTGAACGTGCCCGGCTCACCCTCGTCGGCGTTGACGGCGAGATAGCGCGGGCCGGGATAGGCGCGCACGAAGGACCACTTCCGCCCGGTGGGAAAGCCGGCCCCGCCAAGGCCACGCAGCCCGCTTCGGATGAGGGTTGCCTCCACTTCGGCCGGATCGCCCCCGGTGCGAAGGCGCGCGAGCGTCTCGTAGCCGCCGCGGGCCTTGTAGGCCTCGAGCCCCTCGTGGTCCGGAACAACCGGATGCACCTCGCCGGCCGCCACCGCCGAAAGGACCTTCTCGGGCGTTGCCGGGGCAATGGGGTTGTGCCCCACCTCGACCGCCGGCGCGCCATCGCAACGCCCCATGCAGGGCACCCGGACGACGCGGACCTCGGCCGGGTCGACACCACGTTCCAGCGCCGCATGAAGCGCCTCGGCCCCGGCAAGGGCACAAGACAGCGAATCGCAGACCCGGATCGTCAGGGCCGGCGGCGGGGCGGCGCCTTCCGGGACGACGTCGAAATGGGCATAGAACGTCGCCACCTCGTAGACCTCGGCCTGCGACAGACCCATCTCGTGCGCAAGCGCACGCAGGTGCCGCGCCGAAAGATGTCCGAACGCATCCTGGACGAGGTGCAGGAATTCGATCAGAAGATCGCGCCGCCGCGGGCGGTCCCCCAGAAGGCGCCGGACATCCGCGAGCGCCATGTCGTCCAGGGGGCGTCCCTTCGGAAACGGCCGGCCCCGCCGACCCTTCGTGCCCTTTGCGTCGTCGAGCGCCATCGACCTCTCCTGCCCTGGCTCGGATCCTCGTCCCCGAAGCTAACGGCGGGCCGCACGGAAAGCGATGCCAAAAGCGACCAAATTCGGTGCGCGAGCGTTCCCCTTCCGGTGGCCGCGGCAATGCCCTAAGGATGGGGCGAAGGATAGAACGAACGGGGGAAGGATGCACCTCTGGATCCGCGCCGAGGAGCGCGAGAACGAGCGTCGCGTCGGCGTGACACCCGCCGGGGTGGCAGAACTGGTCGCGGCCGGTTTCACCGTGACGGTCGAGGAATCGCCGGACCGCGTGATCCCGCTTGCCGAGTTTGTCGCCGCTGGCGCGACGCCTGCGCCAAGGGGCTCCTGGCGGGGGGCGCCGCCGGAAGCGATCATCTTCGGCCTCAAGGAGCTGCCTGAAGATACGGGCCCTCTGGTGCACCGACACATCATGTTCGGCCACGCCTACAAGGGCCAGCCGGCCGGCCGGCATCTTCTGTCGCGCTTCGCGGACGGCGGCGGCATCCTCTACGACCTCGAATATCTCGTCGACGAAAGCGGCCGCCGCGTTGCGGCCTTCGGCCATTGGGCAGGCTTCGTCGGCGCCGCGCTTTCGGTGATGGCATGGGCAGCCCAGCGCCGGGGAGACGCCTGCCCGCCGGCCGGCGTCTTCGACTCGAGCGCGGCGCTCGTCGAGGCGACCCGCGACCAGATGTCGACGACAGGGGCCCGGCCCAGCGCCATAGTGATCGGCGCCAAGGGGCGCGTCGGCGGCGGCGCGGTGGCCCTGTTCGAGGCGCTGGGCGTCGCGCCGACGCGTTGGGACGTCGAGGAGACGGCCTCGGGCGGCCCCTTCCCCGAAGTGCTCGCCCATGACATCTTCATCAACGCGATCCTGGCCGCACCGGGCTGCCCGGTCTTCGTGCCGGCCGACGCCACCACGACCCCGCGCCGGCTGACCGTGATCGGGGACGTGGCATGCGATCCGGGGTCGGAGTTCTCGCCCGTAAGGGTCTATGACCGCGTGACAACCTGGGAAGATCCCGTGCGCCGCGTCCATGACGACCCGCTCCTTGACGTCATGGCCATCGA
>RFGD01000463.1 GCA_003696705.1 Alphaproteobacteria bacterium
ACCCTCGTGTGCGAGAAGGGAAGATTACGGCGTCCCGCTGACCAATGCGAGCAGCGCCGTCGGGCCGTTCCGGGCTGCGGCTGCTGGCTTCTCTGCCCGCCGATCGGCCGCGACGCCCCCGAGCGGGCCGGGCACGTGAAACGAACCGGCGGGTCAGCCGCGGCGCGGAATGCCCTTGCGCTCATCCTCGGGCGCGTCGCGGCGGGTGACGCCGTCGATCAGCACGAAGGCGATGACGCAGGGCTCGGAGAAGGGGTTTGACCAGGCATGGTTGGTGCCGCGCTGGATGACCACATCGCCCGCTTTCAGATGCACGTCATCGGCCGGATCGTCCAACAGCATCATGATCTCGCCCGACAGGATCACCGCGAAATCGACGCTGTCGGTGCGGTGCATGAAGGGGTGGCGGGCGTTCTCGACGATGTTCTCGGCGGCCCCCATGTCGGCAAAGGCGGACTTGCCGTCCAGCTTGGCCAGAACCTCTGGGTCTTCGGGCGCGAATTCCACGCAGCGGAAGACCGCGCCATTGGGCGGCGGATGCAGCACGAAAGGTCCCTCGCAGGTCTCGGTCGGGCCGTCGTATTCGGCCGGGGTTCCGTCCGAGATCCAGAAATTGGTCAGCGTCACCCCCGGCCGCTTCGGGCTTTGCAGGATGTGAAAGGCTTCCTTGTCGGAAACCACTACCGCCTTGCCGGTCTCGTCATGGCCGGTAACGACGCGACGGAACTTGCGTGCCATTCGTTGCTCCTTTCTTCCCGTCATCCTGCCCGCGCAGGAACGCGCCGCGACAGCACCACGACAGCCGCAAGCGCCGCAGCGCCGAAAAGCGCGCTGATCGTGCCCTGAAACAGAAGCGCCGCACCCGCGATCAGCGCCAGTGCCCGCGGCACGGGCCCCAGCGGCCGCGTGAGGCAGCCCACCACGCCGACCGCAACGCCGAAAACCCCGGCAAGACCTGTCGCCACGGCGGTGGCGTTCTCGGCAAGGCTGCCGGCGAGCATGAGTGCGGGCGCGAAGACGAAGGCGAAGGGCAGAACGAAGCTTGTGGTCGCGTAGCGCGCGGCCGTCCAGCCGGTCTTGTTGACATCGGCCTCGGCGATGCCACCCGCCACATAGGCCGCGAGCGCCACCGGCGGGGTGATGGTGGAGATGCAGCCGTAATAGAAGACGAAGAAATGCGCGGTCAGCGGCGGCACCCCCAGGCGCACAAGCGCAGGCGCAACCACCGTGGCAAGGATCAGATAGGCCGCCGTCGTCGGCAGCCCCATGCCCAGCACGATCGACGCGATCATGGTGAAGAGAAGCGCCAGAAACAGGCTCCCGAAGGAGGCGGTCTCGATGAGAAGCGCGATCTTCGAGCCAAGCCCGGTGACCCCCAGCGTGCCGGCAATGATCCCCGCCGCGGCACAGGCGGCCGAGATGGTCACCACCCCGAGCCCGCCATCGGCGATGCCGCCTGCGAGCCTGCCGAGAAAGGCGCGGTCGATGCGCCGCCGCCGCAAAAGGTCGAGGGCAACCAGCGCGACCATCCCCCAGAGCGCGGCCTTGAATGGAGAATAGCCCCGCAGCATCAGCGCGATGAGCACGGCGAAGGCGGCGATGAAGGGGGCGCCATCCCAGATCAGCCGGCCAAGCGAGCGGCCATCGCGGCTGCCGATTTCGCTGGCCTCGACGCCGTTCTTCACCCCCTGCAGATGCACCACGAAGAAGGCCGAGGCAAAGAACAGGATCGCCGGCAAGAGCGCCGTCAGCATCACCTGCGTGTAGGAGATCCCGAGGATCTCGGCCATGATGAAGGCCGCCGCGCCCATCACCGGCGGCATGATCTGCCCGCCCGTGGAGGCTACCGCCTCGATCGCGGCCGCCTGATGCGGGGCGTAGCCGTCGCGCTTCATGATCGGGATGGTGAGCGTGCCGGTCACAGCGACATTGCCCGCCGCCGAGCCCGAGACCATGCCGATGAGCGCCGAGAAGATCACCGCCGCCTTGGCGCTTGCCGCCCGCACCCCCCGCGTCACCCGCACCGCGAGTTCGAAGAAGAAATCCCCCGCCCCGAAGCGTGCCAGCAGCGCGCCGAAGACGGTGAAGGTGACGATGTAGCTTGCCGCCACGCCGATGGGCACGCCGTAGATGCCCTCCGTCCCGGTGGTCAGGAACAGCACCATCCGCTCAAGCCCGTAGCCGCGCCCGTGGAGGACGCCGGGAAGCCAGGGGCTGACGAAGGGATAGCTGGAGATGACGAGCGTGATCGCGGCGAGGATCCAGCCGATGCCGCGCCGCGCCGCCTCGAACACCAGAACGAGCAGCACGAGCCCGGCCCAGAAGTCCCCCG
>RFGD01000084.1 GCA_003696705.1 Alphaproteobacteria bacterium
AGCGTGAACCAGGCATCGCCGGGCTGGCGGGTGTAGTTGTAATCGAACCCGAGCGCGTTGAGCCCCTTGCCCAGAAGTCCGATCTCGGGCAGCGCGAAGATGTTCCACATCGCGCCGACCACGTTCCACGGGATGAGAGGCGGCATCGCCATGAGCACCAACGCCACCGACACCCAGACCCCCTTGCGGGGCATGGCAAGGGCGATCAGGACGCCAAGCGGCACCTCGATCGCAAGGATCGAGAAGGTGAAGATGAGCTGGCGCATGAGAGAGGCGTGAAAACGGTCCGAGCGCAGCACGTCCTCGTACCAGGAAAGGCCCGCCCAGAAGAAGACGTTGTCGCCGAAGGTCTCTTGCACCGAGTAGTTCACCACCGTCATCAGCGGCACGAGCGCGTTGAAGGCCACCAGCGCGATGACCGGCAGCACGAGGAACCAGGCCTTGTGATTGACGGGCTTCATGCGGCATCCTTTCGCGGCTGATGGCCGGCAAGCCAGCCGTCCTCGTAGATGCGCGTGAGCCCCGGCTCGAAACAGAGCCGGACCTCGCCCTCGGGCACGGGGGTCTCTTCCGGAAGGACCATGCGCACCCGGTGCCCGGCAAGCTCGGCCTCGACGATATGAAAGCGGCCGGCGTCGGCCACCTTGCAGACCGTCGCCGGAAGCCCCTCTTCGCCGGCCTCCGCGGGGCGCACGAACTCGGGCCTCACGCCGATCTCGGCCACCCCGTCGCGAACCGTCGGCGCGTTGGCGGTAAGGACGCGTCGGCCGGCGACCATTGCGGCGCCCTCGTGGATCTCGCAGGGGATGACATTCATGCCGGGCGAGCCGATGAAATGGCCGACGAAGGTGTGCTCTGGCTCGCGGAAAAGCTCTTCGGGGGTGCCGACCTGCACGACCTCGCCCATGTTCATGACGACGACCTGATCGGCGAAGGTCAACGCCTCGGTCTGGTCATGGGTCACATAGATCATCGTGCGCGGCAGGCGCTGATGCAACTCTCTCAGCTGCGAGCGAAGCTGGAACTTCAGATGCGGGTCGATGACCGTCAGGGGTTCGTCGAAAAGGATCGCGTTCACGTCGTCGCGCACGAGGCCACGCCCGAGCGAGATCTTCTGCTTGCCGTCCGCCGTGAGGCCGGCGGCGCGGCGCCCGAGCATCTCGGTCAGGGCCGTCATCTCGGCAATTTCATGGACGCGCTTGCGGACCTCGTCCTCGGCCACGCCGCGGTTGCGCAAGGGGAAGGGCAGGTTGTCGTAGACGGTCATCGTGTCGTAGACGACCGGAAACTGGAACACCTGCGCGATCCGGCGCCGCTCGGTGGGCAGGCGGGTGACGTCCTCTCCGTCGAAGAGAACGCGTCCCTCGCTCGGCACCAGCAACCCCGAAATGATGTTGAGCAGTGTCGTCTTCCCGCAGCCCGAGGGGCCGAGAAGCGCATAGGCGCCGCCGTCCTCCCATTCGAGGTCGAGCCGCTTCAGCGCCCAGTCCTCGGGCCGGCTCGGGCGCGGCAGGTAGCTGTGGCGAAGGCCCTCGAAGGTGATGCGTGCCATGGCTCAGCCCCCCGGCTTCTCGTTTCCGACGGCGACAAGGCGCCCGTCCTCGGGCGCGAAGTAGAGCGCCCGGGCGACGTCTGCGTGGAACATCGTGCGCTCGCCGGCCTCGTAGGGGTGCACGCCGTGGCTGACGGACACCCAGTTGCGGCCCCCGATCGTGAAGTGAATGGTGCTTTCCGAGCCCGAAATCTCGGCCACCTGCACCCGCCCCTCGAGGGCGACGCGTGGCCGGTCGTCGGGCGCGGGCGTGACGTGATGGGGGCGGATGCCCACCACATAGCGCCCGTCGGCAAGACCCGCCGGCGCCGGCCAGCGGACGGCGTCCAGAAAGATCTCTCGGCCTTCCTTCCGCACCTCGGCGATGTTGAGCGGCGGGTCCGAGAAGACCTGCGCCGTCACAAGATCGCGCGGCCGGCGATAGACTTCGCCCGAGGGACCGAAATGCGTGACCCGGCCCTCGTGCATGGTGGCGGTCATCCCGCCGAGAAGGAGCGCCTCGGTCGGCTCGGTCGTGGCATAGACGACGACGGCATCCCGCTCGGCAAAGAGCCGGGGCAGTTCGTCGCGCAGCTCCTCGCGCAGCTTGAAGTCGAGATTGGCCAGGGGCTCGTCCAGAAGCACGAGCCCGGAATCCTTCACAAGCGCACGGGCCATGGCCGTGCGCTGCTGCTGGCCGCCGGAAAGCTCGGCCGGCCGGCGGTCGAGCCAGGCCGAGATATGCAGGATCTCGGCCATGCGGCCGACGCGGGCGCGGATCTCGTCCTCGGACATGCGGGCCACGCGCAGGGGCGAGGCAATGTTCTCGAAGACCGTCATGTTCGGGTAGTTGATGAACTGCTGATAGACCATCGAGACGTTGCGCCGGCGCACCGGCACGCCCGTCACGTCCTGGCCCGCGAAACGGATGCGACCCGCGCTCGGCCGCTCCAGCCCCGCCATCAGTTGCATGAGCGTGGTCTTTCCCGCCAGCGTGGTGCCAAGGAGCGTGTTGAAATGCCCCGGCTCCAGCCGCAGGTCCGTGGGGTGGATGTGCACCTCGCGGCCGACCGTCTTGGTGATCTGTTCAAGCTCGAGCGCCATGGAACGTCCTGCCTGCCCCTCGGGACGCGAATGTCGAGAATTCCGGGGCACGGCGCACCGCGCCCCGGCAAGGACCGGATCGGCCTATTTTTCCTGCCAGCGCTGCACCAGCTCGTCATAGTTGACGGTGATGCCCTGCGGCTTCTCGTTGGCAAGCTTGGCCTTGGGCGCGCCCGGCTGGCTCAGCCAGTATTCGGCGTCGCGCTCCTCGTTGAGGCGCGGGCCGCAGCCGCCATAGGTGCCGGCGGCCTTGTCGGCGCGCTCCATGCGGGCCATGACCTCGTCCATCTCGGCGGCAAGGCGGTCCATCGCCTCTTGCGGGGTGGCCGCACCCGAGTTGACGTTGCCGATGTTCTGCCACCACAGCTGGGCAAGCTTGGGATAGTCGGGCACGTTGATGCCGGTCGGCGTCCACATCACCCGGTCGGGCGAGCGGTAGAACTCGACGAGACCGCCAAGCTTCGGCGCGCGCTCGGTGAAGCTCTTGTCGCGGACGGTCGAGTCGCGGATGAAGGTGAGCCCGACGTGGCTCTTGCGCACGTCGACCGTCTTCGAGGTGACGAACTGCGCGTAAAGCCAGGCGGCCTTGGCGCGATCCATCGGCGTGGACTTCAGGATCGTCCACGAGCCGGCGTCCTGATAGCCGATCTTCATGCCCTCTTCCCAGTAGGGGCCGTGGGGGCTCGGCGCCATGCGCCAAAGAAGGTTGCCGTTCTCGTCCACGGTGTTGTTGCCCTCGGACCGGGGCTTGACCATGTCGGGAACGAAGGCGGTGTACCAGAAGATCTGCTGGGCCACGTTGCCCTGCGAAAGCGCCGGCAGCGACTGATAGAAGTCGTAGTCCGCAGCACCGGGAGGCGCATATTTGCGCAGCCACTCGTCCCACTTGCGGATCGCGTAGACGGCCGCGGGGCCGTTTGCGGCACCACCGCGCGTCACCGACGAGCCGGCGGGGTTGCACGAGCCTTCCTCCATCCGGATGCCCCACTCGTCCACCGGGCGGCCGTTCGGAAGGCCCTTGTCGCCGGCACCGGCCATCGACAGCCAGGC
>RFGD01000464.1 GCA_003696705.1 Alphaproteobacteria bacterium
GCGGCCTCTTTCGCGTGCGAGAACGTGGCGCGCGTCTCCTCGTGGTACCGCTTGCCGTGCACCACCACCGTGTAGCCTTTCGTCCCGATCTGCTCGCTCCGCTTCCACACCTTCTCGACGAACGGGCAGGTGGTGTTGTAGCGCTGCGTGTCGACGCCGCGCCGGGCCAGCTCGGCCTCGACCTCAAGCGAGGCCCCGAAGGCCGGGATGATGACCAGGTCGCCGGGCGCGAGTTCATCGAACGGAATCAACTGCTCACCCTGCGTCGTCCGCAGGAAGCGGATGCCACGCCGCCGCAGGTCGTCGTTGACGCGCGGGTTGTGGATCATCTCCGAGAGCAGAAAGAGGCGGCGGCCGGGGTTCTCCTCGAGGGCCCGGTAGGCGATCTCGATGGCGTTCTCGACGCCGTAGCAGAAGCCGAAATGACGGGCCAGCTTGAACCGCACGGGCCCGAAGTCGAGCACCGACGGACTGAGGTCGCGCTTGCGCGGATCGGTGACGCGGCGGGCCTCCTTCACCCGCCCGATGATGGGGCTGCGATAAAACGCGGGAACGTTGAACTGTCGGGCCATCCTCGGTCCGTCGATGTCGTGAAAAAAGCGGTGCTCTAACGCGGGAGTCCCGCGGTAAGTTGCGGCCTGCGCAGGCCTTCACGGCGTCGCCACATCCGTCCCGAAGAGCGGCCGCAGGTCGGCGTCGCGCAGTCCCACGAGCAGGGCGTTGCCGTCGTCGTCCACGCGGAGCTCGGCGTATCGCGCGGCGGCATAGCGCGCGGCATGGCCTTCCTGGAAGAAGTACGCGGCGGGACCGAGCCGCACCTCCCCGCGCAGGCGGCGGAAGCGGAGCAGGCGCTCGCCAGCGGCCAGGGCCTCGCCCGACACGTACGGCCGCACCGGCGTGGCCACGCCCCGCGCATCGACCCGTACGACGAGCCGGCCCGCGTCGGGCAGGCGTGCGGCGAGCGCGCCGGGCAGATCGTAGTGGAGCGCCATGAAGTCCCCCTGCATCGGCGCGCGGGGATCGTGCACCGCCAGCGCCACGAAAAGCGTCTGCCCCGAAGCCCGAAGCCGTTCCTTCTGCCAGACCATCAGGTTGAGCACGACGAGCACGAGCAGGCCCGTCGCCAGCAGGCCGGTATGTCGGTCGAGGCGGATCATGACGCACCGGATGGAAGCGGCCCGGCAACGCGCCGGAACACCCAGCGAAGCAGGAGCA
>RFGD01000465.1 GCA_003696705.1 Alphaproteobacteria bacterium
CGCTACCGCCCGCCGGCCGAGACGGCCGCGGGCCCCCTGGCCGCGGCGGGTCGCTGGCACGACCCCGATGCCGCGCCCGGGCCGGTCGGCGTGCGCAATGATACCGGCGTCTACGAGGGCGGCGAGATTTCGATGTTCTACGATCCCATGATCGCCAAGCTGTGCACCTGGGCGCCCGACCGCGAGGGCGCCATCGCCGCCATGCGCGAAGCGCTTGACGAATTCGAGGTCGAAGGGATCGGCCACAACCTGCCGTTCCTGTCGGCGGTGATGGACCATCCGCGCTTCGTCTCGGGCGACATCACGACCGCCTTCATAGCCGAAGAATATCCCGACGGCTTTCAGGGCGTCACGCTGTCGCCCGACGCGCTTCGCCGCGTGGTGGCGGCCGCGGCGGCGATGTTCCGGGTGGCCGAGATCCGGCGGGCGCGGGTGTCAGGGCGCATGGACAATCACGAGCGTCACGTCGGCACCGACTGGGTCGTCGAGGTGGGGGCCGAGCGCTTCCCGGTGACCATCGCGGCCGACCGGGAAGGGGCGACCGTGACCTTCGCGGACGGCACCGCGCACCGGGTGGTGTCCGACTGGACACCGGGCCGGACGCTTGCGCTTCTCGACATAGACGGCGAGCGGCTGGCGCTGAAGGTCGATCCGATCACGACCGGGTTCCGCATCCGCACCCGCGGAGCCGATCTCAGGGTCAACGTCTACTCGCCGCGGCTGGCCGAACTTGCGGAATACATGATCGAGAAGACGCCGCCCGACACGTCGAAGATGCTTCTTTGTCCGATGCCGGGGCTGGTCGTCTCGCTGGCCGTCGCCGAAGGCGACAGCGTCGAGGAAGGCCAGCCGTTGTGCACCGTCGAGGCCATGAAGATGGAAAACATCCTTCGCGCCGAGCGCGCGGGCGTCGTCGCGCGCATTCTGGTCGAACCCGGGGCGAGCCTTGCCGCCGACGACGTGATCCTCGAGTTCGAGTGACGGGGGCGCGGATCATGCCGCAGTCACGCGCATCGGGTGCTTGCCCCGAGGGC
>RFGD01000085.1 GCA_003696705.1 Alphaproteobacteria bacterium
AATGAAAACGTTGCGGAAAGGCCGAAACCGGCGGCAAGGCGCGCCCGGCTCAGTCTTCGCGGCCGAAGGTTCGGGTGTCGCGAAACAGTGCCTCGAGCCTGTCGATGCGCGCGACCGCATCCTCTCCGACCAGTTCCTGGACGCGGGCGATCACGGCCTCGACCAGCAGCATCAGCGCTATGCCGCTGTCCCAGGCGGACGGCGCCTCGATCCGGGCGTGAAAGCGGTGCCCCGCAATGGCCGAGATGGGCGAGCCCCACTGGTCGGTGAACAGGATGACATGGGCGCCCTCAGCGGCGGCGGCTTCGGCCAGGCGGCCGAGGCGCCGCTGGTAGCGGCGGATGTCGAAGACGACAAGGATATCGCCGGCTTCCAGATCCAGAAGCGCCTGGGGCCAGAGGTTCGGATCGCCCCCAAGGTCGGTGACGCCGGGTCGCGTCACCTGAAGGTGGCGCGCCAGATAGCCCGCCAGCGTGCCCGTGAAGCGCCCGCCGACCGTCAGGATCCGCCGTGCCGGATCTGCAAGAAGGCGGCAGGCCTCTTCGAAGGCGTCGTGGTCCGTCCGTGCCAGCGTCTGGCGCATGTTGGTGACCGCAGCCTTGGCGATGCGCTCGAGGGGGCGGGTCTCGGTGGCGGCCGGGCCGTGGGCGCCCAGCTTGTCGAGCGGGTTCTGGATCCGTGCGGCGAGTTCGCGGCGCAAGGCTTCCTGGAAGGCGCCGAAGCCCGGGTAGCCGAGTTTCTGGACAAGGCGCGCGACCGTCGGGGTCGAGACGCCGGCATCACGCGCGACCGCCGTGATCGCCCGGAGCCCCGACACGGGGTAGTTCTCGAGGAGCGACGCGGCCAGCTGTCGCTCGGCCCGGGTGAGGCGGCGAAACTCGGCCTCGAGCCGTTCGGCGACCGTGCCGCCGTCGTCTTCGTCCTCGTCCTTCACGTCAGGTGCGCCCCTTTCCGCCCGTTCGATGTCGGATCCGCCGTTCTGAAAACATATTGACCGAATCGGAACTCACGTTCAAATTTTTTCAGAAACGCCGGGGGTGCTGGGCGATGGCCGCATCGGAAGAGCTTCTTGAACCGGACGAGGGCCAGGCGTTCGACGTGGCGAACGGGGACGCCACCGGCCAATTCGTGATCGTGTGCGAACACGCCTCCAACCGCATGCCGCGGCGCCTTGGGACGCTGGGCCTCGAGCCTTCGGCGCTTGAGGCGCACGTGGCCTGGGATCCCGGCGCCCTTGCGCTGGCCGACGTCCTGGCCGAACGGCTTCGCGCCCCGCGGCTTGCCGCGCGGTTCTCGAGGCTTGCGCATGACGTGAACCGGCCGCCGGCCAGTCCCGCGGCGATGCCCGAGATGAGCGAGCGTTACCCCATTCCGGGCAACGTCGGCCTTGACGAAGCCGAGAGGATGCGGCGTGCCCGGGCGCTGTTCGGACCCTTTCACGATGCGCTCGACGCGCTTCTGGAGGCGCGCACCGCCGCCGGACGCCAAAGCGCCATCGCCACGGTGCACAGCTTCACGCCGACCTGGTTCGGCCGCCCCAGGGAAACCGAGATCGGCATCCTTCATGACGCCGACACGCGACTGGCCGATGCGCTTCTGGCGCGGCTTGCGGCGCTTGCTCCCGGCCGGCAGATCGCGCGGAATGTACCCTATGGCCCGGAAGATGGCGTGACCTACACGCTTCGCCGTCACGGCCTGCGCCGCGGCCTGCCGAACGTGATGATCGAGATCCGAAGCGATCTTCTGTCGGACGCCAATGCCGTGGCCCGGATGGGCGCGCTTCTGGCGCAAGGGCTCGAGGAGGCGGCGGCAGGGATCGGGCTTTCCGTGGAGGCGCCATGAACCGGGTTCTTCTGGGATACGTCCGGCGGGTCGATGCCTTCAACAGGCGCCTTGGGCGGCTGATGATGTACGGCCTGTTCGTCATGATGGGCATACTTCTCTGGTCGTCGATATCGAAGACCTTCTTCCGCCCGTCGCTCTGGACGCTCGAAATGGCGCAGTTCGCGCTTACGGCCTATTACATCATCGGCGGGCCATATTCGCTTCAGCTCGGTTCGAACGTGCGCATGGACCTTCTCTATGGCTCCTGGTCGCCAAGAACGAAGACCTGGGTCGATGCCTTCTCGGTCTTTGCGCTGATCTTCTATCTTTGCGTTCTCCTTTACGGGGCCGTGACCTCGTCGGCCTATGCGCTGGGCTATTTCGGCGATCGGCCCTTTGCCTTCTTCGGCCAATTGGGCTGGGCCTTCGTGACCGGCGGGCCCGGGGCGGTGGCCGAGATGACCGGACACCTGGAACGTTCGTATTCGAGCTGGCGGCCCTACATGGCGCCGATCAAGATCGTGATGACCGTGGGAATCTTCCTGATGCTCCTTCAGGCGCTGTCCGAGTTCTGCAAGGACATCCTTCGCCTTCGCGGCGCCCTGCCGCCCGAGTTCGAGGACGGCGAGAAGGTCGAGGGCGAGGTGTTGTGATGTCCTACGAAGCCATCGCCATCACCATGTTCGCCTCGATGATGGTCATGCTCATGACCGGCCAGCGGGTCTTTGCCGCGATCGGCTTCGTCGCCTCGGTCGCGGCGCTTGCGCTCTGGGGCACGGGCGGCGCCGACATCCCGTTCTCGGCAGCCATGAAACTCATGAAGTGGTATCCGCTTCTGACGCTGCCGATGTTCATCTTCATGGGCTATGTCCTGTCGGAAAGCCGGCTTGCGGACGACCTTTACCGCATGTTCCACGTCTGGTTCGGCGGGGTGAACGGGGGGCTGGCGATCGGCACGATCGGGCTCATGGTCCTTATCGCGGCGATGAACGGGCTTTCGGTCGCGGGCATGGCCATCGGCGCCACCATCGCGCTTCCCGAGCTTCTGAAGCGAAACTACGACCCTCGCATGGTCACGGGCGTCATCCAGGCGGGGTCGTCCCTCGGGATTCTCGTCCCGCCGTCGGTCGTTCTTGTCCTTTACGCCATGATCGCGCGTCAGCCGGTCGGACAATTGTGGCTTGCCGGGGTCGTGCCGGGGCTCATGATGGCGGGCCTGTTCGTTCTCTATATCGTCGTCCGATGCCGCCTTCAGCCCGAACTCGGGCCGGCGCTCTCGGCCGCAGAGCGCGACGTCCCGATGGCCGAGAAGCTTCGCCTCTTGCGCGCCGGGCTGTTGCCGGTGGGCATCTTCGCCGCGATGATGGTGCCCTTCCTGAACGGCTGGACCAGCCTTGTCGAAAGCTCGGCGATCGGGGCGCTGACCGCCTTCGTCGCCGCGATCGCGAAGGGGCGGATGACGCGCGAGGTTTTCGAGACAAGCGTGCGTCAGACCCTTGCCGTGTCCTGCATGTTCATGTGGATCATCCTGGCCGCGCTGGGTTTCGGGGCGGTCTTCGACGGGCTTGGCGCGGTCCGCGCCATCGAGGGGCTGTTCGTCGAGACGCTGGGCCTCGGGCCGTGGGAAATCCTCATCCTCATGCAGCTGAGCTATCTGGTCATGGGCACCTTCCTTGACGACACGGCGATGCTTGTCATCGTGGCGCCGCTTTACGTGCCGCTCGTGAAGGCGCTGGGCTTCGACCTCATCTGGTATGGGGTGCTTTACACGATCACCTGCCAGATCGCCTACATGACGCCGCCTTTCGGCTACAACCTGTTTCTCATGCGGGCGATGGCGCCGCCGGAAATCACGCTTGGCGACATCTATCGTTCGATCATTCCCTTCGTCGGGGTGATGCTTCTGGCGCTTGCCCTTGTCACCGCATTCCCCGAGATCGCGCTTTGGTTGCCGCATTACGTCTACAACAACTGACCGGCAAAGCCGGCAGCCGGGTCAAGGGGCAGCACCCGGCACCCCCTGGGCGAAGAGCCCGTCCAACAGAGGAGAAAAACCGATGACCAACAGATCAAGACGTCAGTTCATCAAGACCGCGGGTCTTGGTGCCGCTGCCGGCGCGACCGGTCTTGCCGCGCCGGCAATCGCCCAGTCCAAGATCCGCTGGCGGCTGCAGACCTACGCCGGGCCGGCCCTGGCCGAACATGTGATCAAGCCGCAGATCGAGGCCTTCAACCGCATCGCGCGGGACGAGATGGAGATCGAGCTCTATTTCGCCGATCAGCTTGTCCCGACGGGCGAGCTGTTCCGGGCCATGCAGCGGGGCACCATCGACGCGGTGCAGTCGGATGACGATTCGATGGCCTCGCCCACCGAGGTGACGGTCTTCGGCGGCTATTTCCCCTTCGCGCTGCGCTACTCGCTCGATGTGCCGGTCCTCTTCAACCAGTATGGCCTGAAGGAGATCTGGGAAGAGGAATACGCCAAGGTCGGCGTGAAACACATCTCGGCCGGGTCGTGGGATCCGTGCCATTTCGCCACGAAGAAGCCGGTCAACCGTCTTGCCGATCTCGACGGGCTGCGTGTCTTCACCTTCCCCACGGCGGGCCGTTTCCTGGCGCGCTTCGGCGTGGTGCCGGTGACGTTGCCGTGGGAAGATGTCGAGGTCGCCGTGCAGACGGGGGAACTCGACGGCATCGCCTGGTCGGGGATCACCGAGGACTATACCGTCGGCTGGGCCGACGTGACCGACTATTTCCTGACCAACAACATCTCGGGCGCCTGGATCGGACATTTCTTCGCGAACATGGATCGATGGAACGAACTGCCGGACCACCTGAAGGACCTGATGCAGGTGTGTTTCGACGCCTCGCACTATTACCGCCAGTGGTGGTACTGGGGCGGTGAGGCGGCGCTTCGCGTCAACGGCGACAAGATGAAGCTGACGACGATCCCGGCCGAGGAATGGGCGCAGGTCGAGGCTGCCGCTGTCGAGTTCTGGGACGAGATCGCGGCTGAATCCGAGACGAAGGCGAAGGTCGTGGCCAAGATCAAGGAATACAACGAGGTCATGCAGAAGGCCGGACCGCCGTATCGCTATGGCTGATCCATCTGCCCGGCCCCCGAACCGGGGGCCGGGCCCTACGCAGACGCATTCTTCATCTGGGGCCGCACATGCCGGGAAATCTGACCTTCGACGAACTCGAGGCCGCGGTCGCCGCGGGCGAGATCGACACCGTCGTCGCCTGTATCGTGGACATGCAGGGACGGCTCATGGGCAAGCGCTTTCATGCGCAGAACTTTGTCGACACCGCGTGGGAGGAAAGCCACTGCTGCAACTACCTCCTGGCGACAGACATGGAGATGTTCACGGTGCCGGGGTACCGGGCGACCAGCTGGGCGGCGGGCTATGGCGACTATGTGATGAAGCCCGACCTGACGACGCTGCGGCGCATCCCGTGGCTTGAAGGGACGGCGCTTGTCCTTTGCGACGTTCTGGACCACCACACCCATGAAGAGGTGCCTCACAGCCCGCGCGCCGTCCTCAAGCGACAGATAGCGCGACTGGAAGAGCGTGGCCTCGTGGCGATGATGGCGACCGAGCTCGAGTTCTTCCTGTTCGAACAGAGCTTCGAGGCGCTCCGCCACAGCGGCTACCGCGATCTCAGCCCCATCAGCGCCTACAACGAGGACTACCACATCTTCCAGACCACGAAGGAAGAGGCCGTGATGCGCGACATCCGCAACGGCCTGTTCGGGGCGGGAATCCCGGTCGAGAACTCGAAGGGCGAGGCCGAGGCCGGGCAGGAAGAGATCAACGTGCGCTATGGCCCGGCGCTCGATGCCGCCGACAATCACGTCATCGTCAAGAACGGCGTGAAGGAAATTGCCTGGAAGCACGGCCGGGCCGCAACGTTTCTTGCCAAGTACAGCCACGAGCGCGCCGGCTCGTCGAGCCATGTCCACCAGTCCGTCTGGACCGTGGACGGGCAGCCCGCCTTCTTCGACCCCGACGGCGAATGGGGCATGTCGCGCTTCATGCGGGGCTGGGTCGCTGGACTTCTCGAAAACGCCGCCGACATCACCTATTTCCTGGCGCCATACGTGAATTCCTACAAGCGTTTCGCCGAGGGGACCTTTGCCCCCACCAAGGCCGTCTGGAGCCGCGACAACCGCACGGCGGGCTATCGCCTGGTCGGGGAGGGGACGCGCGCCATCCGCATCGAATGTCGCGTCGGCGGGGCCGACCTCAACCCCTATCTCGCGGCCGCGGCCCTGATTGCGGCCGGACTTGACGGGGTCGACCGCGATCTCGCCCTGGGGGCGCCTTTCGTGGGCGATGCCTATGCCGCGCGCCGTGCGCCGTCGGTGCCGCGGACGCTTCGCGATGCCGCCAGGGCGCTCCGCCGTTCGCGCATGCTGCGCGAGGCTTTCGGCGAGGACGTGGTCGAGCACTACCACCATGCCGCCATGTGGGAGCAGTCGGAATACGACCGCGTCGTGACGGACTGGGAGGTTGCCCGTGGCTTCGAGCGCGCCTGAGTGCCCTAAAGGCCGGCCCCATGGGCGCGCGGCCCGGCCATCGGCCCGCGCAATCCGTTTCACCGCGGCCGCGCGCCCCTGCTCAGGGGCGGCTGACGCCGGGCCAACCGAAACCAGAGGACGCCACCCATGACCACCATCCGCTGTATCTCGCCCGTTGACGGCCGCGTCTATGCCGAGCGTGAGGCGCTTTCCCTCGAGGCCGCGCGCGGGGCCGTCGCCCGACTGCGTCAGCATCAGAGGGCCTGGGCCGGCCGCCCCCTTGAAGAGCGCGTCGCGCTGGTGCGGGGCGCCATCGACCGGCTCGAGGCGATGAACGACCGTATCGTCGAGGAACTCGCCTGGCAGATGGGCCGGCCGGTCCGCTACGGCGGCGAGATCGGTGGCGTGCGCGAGCGGGCGGACTACATGACGGCCCATGCGCCCCGCGCCCTTGCCCCCGAGGTCGTCGAGGATTCGCCTGCCTTCCTGCGCAAGGTCACCCGCGAACCGCAGGGCGTCGTTCTTGTCATCGCGCCCTGGAATTACCCGTATCTGACGGCGCTCAACACGATCGTGCCTGCGCTTGTGGCCGGGAACGCCGTCATGCTCAAGCACGCCAGCCAGACGCTTCTGGTCGGCGAGCGCATCGCCGAGGCCTTCCATGACGCCGGGGTACCCGAGGACGTTTTCGCCAATGTGGTTCTCGATCATCCGACGACCTCGGCGCTCATCGGCGAAAAAGGGTTCGATTTCATCAATTTCACCGGCTCGGTCCGCGGCGGGGCCGAGATCGAACGCGCCGCCGCCGGCACCTTCACGGGGCTTGGCCTCGAGCTTGGCGGCAAGGATCCGGGCTATGTCATGGAAGACGCCGATCTTGACGCCGCGGTCGCCACGCTGATGGACGGGGCGCTCTATAACTCGGGTCAGTGCTGCTGCGGGATCGAGCGGATCTATGTCGCCGCGCCGCTCTACGACGCCTTCGTCGAGAAGGCCGTCGAGGAGGCGAAGAAGCTTCGCCTCGGCAACCCGCTCGACCCCGAGACGACGCTCGGGCCGATGGCCAACCTGCGCTTCGCCGAGGTCGTTCGCGCGCAGGTGGCCGAGGCGATCGGCAGCGGGGCGAGGGCCCTTGTGGACCCGGCCCTTTTCCCCGCGGACGACGGCAAGGGACCCTATGTCGCCCCGCAGATCCTGGTGGACGTGGATCACTCGATGCGCGTCATGCGCGAGGAAACCTTCGGCCCGGTCGTGGGCATCATGAAGGTCGAGAGCGATGCCGAGGCCATCCGCCTCATGAACGACAGCGACTACGGGCTGACGGCGTCTCTGTGGACTGCCGACCCCGCGCGCGCCGAGCGCGTCGGCCGCGAGGTCGAGACCGGCACCGTCTTCATGAACCGCTGTGACTACGTCGATCCCGGCCTTTGCTGGACCGGTTGCAAGATGACCGGCCGCGGCGGGGCGATGGGCACACATGGCTTCCTTTCGGTCACGCGGCCGAAGTCCTGGCATCTCAGAAAGGCAGTGAAATGAACAGCGCACCCACCGCCACCTGGTCCTATCCGACCACCGTCCGTTTCGGTCCCGGCCGTATCGCGGAGTTGCCCGACGCCTGCGCCGCGGCGGGCATCGCGCGGCCCCTTCTTGTCACCGATCGCGGGCTTCGGGATCTCGGGATCACCGCGCGGGCGCTCGACGTGCTGGACGGTGCGGGCCTCGGCCCTGCGATTTTCGCCGAGGTCGATCCAAATCCGACCGAAGCCAACCTCGCGGCGGGCGTCGAGGCGTTCCGCGCCGGCGGTCACGATGGTGTCGTCGCCTTCGGCGGCGGCTCGGCGCTCGATCTCGGCAAGCTCGTGGCCTTCATGGCCGGTCAGACGCGGCCCGTCTGGGACTTCGAGGACGTGGCCGACTGGTGGACGCGCGCCGACGCCGATGCAATTCGTCCCGTGGTTGCCGTGCCGACCACGGCGGGCACCGGCTCGGAGGTCGGGCGTGCGGGTGTCCTCACGAATACCGAGACGCATGAAAAGAAGATCATCTTCCACCCGAAGATGCTGCCGGCGCAGGTCATCGCGGACCCCGAGCTCACGGTCGGGCTGCCGCCGGCGGTGACCGCGGGGACGGGCATGGACGCGCTTGCGCATTGCGTCGAGGCCTATTCCTCGCCCCACTATCACCCGATGAGCCAGGGCATCGCGCTCGAGGGGATGCGGCTCGTCTTCGGGAACCTGCCAAGGGCCTTCGCGAACGGCGCGGACCTCGAGGCGCGCGCGCACATGATGGCAGCGGCGATGATGGGGGCGGTCGCCTTCCAGAAGGGGCTTGGGGCGGTGCATGCGATCTCGCATCCCGTCGGGGCGATCTTCGGCACCCACCACGGGACGACGAACGCGGTCGTCATGCCGGCGGTGCTGCGGTTCAACCGCCCGGCCATCGAAGCGCGCATCGTGCGGGCGGCATCCTATCTGGGGATCGCGGGCGGTTTCGACGGGTTCGTCGAGGCGGTGCGCGCGGTGAACCGTGAACTCGGCATTCCCGAGCGGCTTTCGGCGCTGGGCGTGTCCGCCGATCGCCTCGACGAGATCGTGGCGGGGGCATTGCGCGACCCGTCTGTCGGCGGGAACCCCGTCAGGATGACCGAGGAAAACACGCGCGCGCTGGTGCTCGAGTGCCTGTAGCTCAGGGTGCCCGGCGCCCGTGCAGATAGTCGTAGAGCGGCACGAAACCCCCTGTGCAGGCTGGGCCGGTCGCCGGCGTGTTGTCGCCGCATGATGCCGGGCGGGTCGTATTGGCGCCAGGGTCGGCCGGCCGGACAGACGCGGCCCCGGCCGCTGCCCGCTTCCGGGCCTCGAGACGAAGGCGAAGTCGGCGGACAAGATCGAAGTTGACCGTCCCGTCGGGAACGAGCCCCTCCTCGCGCTGGATCGACTGGATGATCGCGCGTTCGGCGGGGTCGAGGGCGCCATCGGGCTCGGCCTCCGAAAGGCCGAGGGCTGTCAGAAGCGTCTCGGCTTCGCGCACCTGTTCGGCGTCGGTTTCTGTCAGGAATGCCCGGGCCTCGCGTCGGCGGCGGGCGCCGTCGGTGTCCTCGCGGGCCAGGCATTTCCAGTAGGGAACTCCGGCGTGGCGCCCCAGAAGCTCGATGGCGCCGAGTTCGATCAGGTTCCGAACCGCCTGCCCCTTGCTTTCGACGCGGTCGATCCGCAGCGAAAGGTTGAGCCCTGCGATGTCCACGAGGCCGGCAGTGAGCCCCGTGAAACCGTTTCTGACGAAGACCATCGAATTGGCGACGGAGGCACCGGGAATGACCGTGCGGGACGGGTAGTCGACGAGGTGCAGATCAACGGTGACGACGGAGAGGCTGCGACTGGGTCCGGCGTTCACGGTGGTCAACCGGCTGCCGGTCCCCCCCGTTCGCGCCCATCCCGCCGTTCCCGAAAGGCTTTCCGTGTCGCCGTCGAGCTGGGAAATCGAGCCGCGGATGTAGATGTCGGGAACGAGTTCGCCCTTGGGCCGCCTTGTCACGAGGTCGAGCTGTCCCGAGTCGGAAACGCGGGCCTGATCGAGGAAGACGTAGCTCTGGCTGGTGCGGTTGAGCTGGTTCACGGCGTTGATCAGCATGTCGTCGGCGCCGATGCGAACAAGCCCGGTGCTGTCCTTGATCTCGCTCGAGGTGACAAGGGTGCGTGGACGCCCTGCTTCGGCAAGAAGCCGGTCCATGCACTGAAGTGCTCCGTCAAGCGATGTCAGGTTGCGGACCGGCCGGTTGCTGGGCTGCGCAAGTGACAACGCAAAGGGTGCAGGCGACGGGGCGCAGGCGCCAAGAAGCCCGAACGAGA
>RFGD01000466.1 GCA_003696705.1 Alphaproteobacteria bacterium
CCGAGCTCGGCGAACGCCTCGACGTGCAGTCGCAGCCAGGTCTCGATCTTCTGGTCGAACACCAGCCGCGCCACCATGTGCCGGCTGTGGCACAGCACCATCACGAACACCCACGTGCGACGTAGCGCGCCGGTCTGCGGGTCGTAGAACTTGCCGGCGTAGCCGAAGTCGACTTGCGCGACCTCGCCGGCGACGGTCTCGACGGGAATCGCGACGTCCTCGGGCTGGATGCCCTGGCGCTTCTTGTACTGGCGCCACATCCGCTTGACCGCCCAGTAGCTGCCCTTGAATTCCGGGTGATCCAGGCGCATCCGGTCGAACGCTGCGCGCGGCTTGAGCCCATCGGAAAACAGCCCCTCGATCGTCGCGCGCCACCGCTCGATCGACGACGTCTGCTGCGGCGGCGCCGACGCTCCCTCGGCGCGAACCACCGCGTCGCGCAGCACGTCGAGCGCAGGCAGATCCTCGACGGCGCCGGCCAGCAGCCCTTCGGCCTCGAGGATGGCGCGGTAGTGCCGCTCCGTATTCGGGCTCATCCCCAGCAGCCGCGCCACCTCGCGGTACTTGATCCCCATCCGGTGCAGTCGAACCAGTTCTTGAAGTCGATCCATGTCAATGCGTCGTTGGCACATAGCGGGCGAGGTTGCCCCGGCCGCACGGCGCACCTCGCCCCTTCGCGGCCGGAATCGCGCCCGGCCGCACCCTGCGGTGAATCAGCCTCGGTCGGCGATCAGTTTGGCCGCCCCCGGGCGATCAGTTTGGCCGCCCCCGGGCGATCAGTTTCGCCGCCCCCGGCGATCAGTTTGGCCGCCCCCGCTTCAGCCCGCGACCGCTCGCCCAGACCAGCCGTGGGTCATCTTGCCCGATCAGTTTGGGCGCCCCCGCCACGATCAGCTTGGCCGCCCCCGCCACGATCACTTTCGCCGCCCTCATGCCGATCTCATACCCCGCCCCGTAACACCCACCCGGGTTGATTTTCGCGCGCAACCGCGACCAGCCCGAGCCGATACGCGGTAGGTGAGCGTGCCGCGACAGGTCCTGCCG
>RFGD01000086.1 GCA_003696705.1 Alphaproteobacteria bacterium
AGGGCGGCGTCGCGCTCTTCGCGAAGCCGGGCGGCGCGCCGGGCCGCCGTCTCGGCCTGCGCGGCAAGGCGGGTCTTCTCGGCCAGGTCGGCCTCGGCGGCGACGAGGGCGTCGGCCGCCTCGCGCCAGCGCCGATACAGAAGCATGCCCTCGGCGCGGCGAAGCTCGTCGCCGATCTCGCGATAGCGCCGCGCCTGACGGGCTTGTCGCGCCAGTTGCGCCAGTTGCTGGGCGAGCTGTTCGAGGACGTCATCGACGCGGGCAAGGTTCTGCTCGGCCGCGTTGAGCTTCAGTTCGGCCTCGTGTCGGCGCTGATAGAGCCCCGATATGCCTGCCGCCTCTTCCAGGATGCGGCGCCTGGCCTTCGGGCGCGCGTTGATAAGCTCGGCAATCTGACCCTGGCGGACAAGGGCGGGGGAATGTGCCCCGGTCGAGGCATCGGCGAACAGCATCTGCACGTCGCGCGCCCGCACATCCTTGCCGTTCACCTTGTAGGCCGAGCCCGCGTCGCGAGTGATCCGCCGCACGATCTCGAGCTGGTCGGAATCGTTGAAGCCCTTTGGCGCCAGCCGCTCGGCATTGTCGATGAACAGCGCCACCTCGGCGAAGTTTCGCGCCGGCCGAGAGGCCGCCCCCGCGAAGATGACGTCTTCCATCCCCGAGCCGCGCATCGCCGTGGGCCGGTTCTCGCCCATGACCCAGCGCAAGGCTTCGAGGAGGTTCGACTTCCCGCAGCCGTTCGGCCCGACGACGCCCGTCAACCCCTCGGCGATCACGAGATCGGTGGGGTCGACGAAGCTCTTGAAGCCGTTCAGCCTGAGCCGGGTGAAGCGCAATGCGGATCCCCTGTTCTGCGTGTGTCCTGCGTGGCACCTGCGGGCCCCGGCCCGAACGGCCGATTCCCGTCCCCCGATGCTCGGGTCTCTGCGCCCCGGAGTCAAGCGTCGCCTCATCATGTAGCGGCTCGACCCGCTTCGCATACAACATTTCGAAGGCGGGATGGTGCCACCGGGGTCATCCGTTTGCGCATTTGTGGCGCGAAGGGTCGGATTCCGGCTTGACCGGACCGGCGCCACGCCGCACAAGGGAAGGGCTCGGCTCCCGCAACGGCGCAAAGCGCCAAGGGATGAAACGGGAATGCGGTAGGGGAAGACCCAAACGAGGGGCCCGAAGCCGCAGCCGCCCCCGCGACTGTATGCGGCGAGCGTCGGCCACAATGCCACTGGGCCCGAAGCCCGGGAAGGCGGCCGAACGTGTCGACCCGCAAGCCAGGAGACCGACCGGGCGCAACCTGAAAACGGCCGTCGGGTGTGACGGCGAAAGGGAGACAGGACATGAACACCAAGACCGCCGCCATCGGCATTCCCTCGGACATTCTCGGCATTGCTGCAGCCATCGCCCTCGGGCTCGGGCTTCTGTTCGTTGCCGGCATCTCGCAGTCGGCAGCGGCGCACGACGCCGCGCATGACGTGCGTCACGCCATGGCGTTCCCCTGCCACTAGAGACATGATCGGACGCATTCTGGCCAGTGCGGCCATTGCGGGTCTGACGGTCGGGATACTGACCGTCACCCTGCAAACCGTCTTTGTCACGCCCCTGATCCTCGAAGGCGAACTCTACGAAACCGGCGCCCGCGTCCATTTCGCGACGGACGGGATCACGCAAAGCCCGGCGGGGGCGCCCTCGGCGCTGGCCGAACCGGGCCGGCTGGTGTCGTCCTTCGCGATGGGCATCGTGGTGGAAACCGCCTTTGCACTTCTTCTCGTCGCCGCGTTCGCCATCGCGGCGCGGTTCGGGAAGACCACCGATGCGCGGACCGGGATGATCTGGGGGCTTGCCGCCTTCGTCACCTTGCACCTCGCGCCGGCGGCCGGCCTTGCGCCCGAACTTCCCGGCATGATCGCGGCCGAGGTCGGCGCGCGTCAGGCATGGTGGGCGGGGACGGTGATCGCGACGGGCGCGGGCATTGCCCTCATCGCCTTCGGTAAGGGTTGGCTTCCGGTCGCGGGCGTCGCCCTCGTGGCGCTCCCGCACCTGATCGGCGCGCCACATCTCGACACCTATTTCGGGGTGGCGCCGCCCGAGCTTTCGGCCCATTTTGCCGCCCGCAGCCTTGCCGCAGCAGCCGCCAGCTGGGTCGCCCTCGGCGCTCTGGCCGGATGGCTGTGGCACCGGGGCGAGGCGGATCAGGCCTGACGGAGCACCAGGGGCTGGGCTCTCGGGCCCGGCCCTTCCGGTAAACGAGAAAGGACTTCACGGATGTCGCCGAAAATTCCTGCAACGGTCATCACGGGCTTTCTCGGCTCTGGCAAGACGACGCTGGTGCGCCACCTCCTCGCCAACGCCGGAGGGCGCCGGATCGCCCTTGTCATCAACGAGTTCGGCGATCTGGGGGTGGATGGTGAAATCCTGCGGGGCTGCGGCGATGCCGCCTGCCGCGAAGACGACATCATGGAACTTTCGAACGGCTGCATCTGCTGCACCGTGGCCGAGGATTTCATCCCCACGATGGAGCGCCTTCTCGACCGGCCCGAGCCGCCCGATCACATCGTGATCGAGACCTCGGGCCTGGCGTTGCCGCAGCCCCTGATCCGCGCCTTCAACTGGCCGGCCATCGTCACGCGCGTCACCGTCGACGGCGTCATCGCCGTGATCGACGCCGAGGCCGTCGCCGCCGGGCGCTTCGCCCATGACACCGACGCCATCGAGGCGCAACGGCAAGCGGATGAAAACCTTGATCACGAGCGCCCCCTGGCCGAGCTTTTCGAGGATCAGCTGGCGTCGGCCGACATCGCCGTCGTCAACAAGACCGATCTTCTGCCAGAGGACGCCGCGCGCGACCTTGTCGCCGGCATCCGGGCCCGCGTCCGGGCCGGTGTCCAGGTGATCCCGGCGATCCACGGCGCGCTGCCGGTCGAGGTGGTGCTGGGCGTCGGCGCCGCCGCCGAGAGCGATCTTGCCGCCCGGCACGAGCTTCACCACCACCACGAGCACGACCACGAAGACGACCACGACGCCGGCCACGACCATGACCACGACGAGTTCGAAAGCTTTGTCGTCACCGGCCCCGAGGTTTCCGACCCCCCCAGCTTCGCCCGCCGGGTGGCCGAGGTCATCCGCGCCCATGACATCCTGCGGGTGAAGGGATTCGCGGCCGTGGAAGGCAAGCCGATGCGCCTTGCCCTTCAGGCCGTCGGACCCAGGGTCGAGACCTATTTCGACAGGCCCCTCGGGCCGGCCGAGCCGCGTGAGACGCGCCTTGTCGTGATCGGTCAGGCGGGCCTTGACCGCGACGCCATCGGCGCGGCGCTGGGGGCATGATCGCGGTCGCGCCTGCAGACCCGCTGGCGCTCGACGCGCTGGCCCTCGTCCGGGCCAGCCATGCCTTGATGGAAAGCCTCTTCCCGCCCGAGGACAACCACTACCTCGACCCCGCGGCCCTCGCCGCGCCGAACGTCGTCTTTCTGGGCGCGCGCGACGGGAAGGGACGCCTTCTTGGCATCGGGGCCCTGGTTGTCCGGGGAGACCGGGGCGAGAACTGGGGCGAGATCAAGTCGATGTTCACCGCGCCCGAGGCGCGCGGGCAGGGTGTGGCCCGGGCCATTCTCGACCGTATCGAGGCCGAGGCGCGCCAGCGCGCCCTTTCCTGCCTTCGGCTCGAGACCGGGGATGCGTTGGCCGCGGCGCGCCGCCTCTACGAGCAGGCCGGGTTCGCCGAACGCGGTCCCTTCGGCGACTACACGCGGAACGGAACCAGCGTTTTCATGGAAAAGAGGCTGGGCTGAGTCCGGCACGCAGGGAGAACCGATGCACCTCATTGCCGCCACCCCCGGCAGCATCGACGACGGGCAGGAGCCGGTCGATCTGGGTCAGACGCCCGCCGATGTCGTCTTCATTTCGGCCGCTGACACGGAACTTGCGCTCTTGTCCGAGGCGCGGCGCGAGATGGCGGACCCGCCCGGGCTTCGCCTCGCCAATCTCATGCACCTCCAGCACCCGATGTCGGTCGATCTGCACATCGACGCCTGCGCCAGCCGATCGCGGCTCGTGATCGCGCGGGTTCTGGGCGGGGCGGGCTACTGGCGCTACGGGCTCGAGCAATATGCCGCCCGCCTGCACGAAGCCGGCGTCCCCTTCGTCGCCCTTCCCGGCGACGACCGCGAAGATCCCGAGCTCAGGCGCCTCTCGACGGTGAACGATGCCGACTACGATGCCCTCTGGGCCTATCTGGTCGAGGGCGGGCCCGAGAACGCGCGTCATTTCCTGGCCCTGACGCGCGCGCTCCTCGACGGCACCGAACGGCCGCCGGCGGCGCGGCCTCTTCTGCGGGCCGGCATCTACTGGCCGGGCAAGGGAACGGTCGATCTCGACGCGCTGCGCGACGACTGGACCGCCGATGCGCCCGTCGTCCCGATCGTCTTCTATCGAGCCCTTGTCCAAGGCGCCGGGCTCCAGCCGGTCAACAGGCTCGTCCGGGCCCTCCTCAGGCGGGGCCTGAACCCCATGCCGGTGTTCGTCGCATCACTGAAGGACCCTCTTTCCGCGGCGACGCTGCGCCAGGCCTTCGCGGCGGCGCCGCCGAGCGTCATCCTGAACGCGACAAGCTTTGCCGTCGCATCCCCGGGCGAGGCGGACGCGGGGCAAAACCCCCTCGCGGCGCCCGAGGCGGCGGAAGCGCCGGTCCTCCAGGTCATCTTCTCGGGCGGGGCGGAGGCCGCCTGGAAGGAGGGTGCCGCCGGGCTCTCGGCCCGTGACGTGGCGATGAACGTCGCCCTGCCCGAGGTGGACGGCCGCCTTCTGAGCCGCGCCGTCTCGTTCAAGGGCGAAGCCTATTTCGACGAGGCCACCGAATGCCCGATCGCGACCTACCGGGCCGTCGGCGACCGGGTCGACTTCGTTGCCGATCTGGCAGCGGCCTGGGCCTGCCTGCGCAGGACACCGCCGGCCGGGCGGCGGGTCGCCGTCGTGCTCGCGAACTACCCGAACCGCGACGGGCGCCTTGCGAACGGTGTCGGGCTCGACACGCCGGCGGCAACCGTGGCGGTGATGGCGGCGCTCGAGCGTGCCGGCTATCAGGTCGCGAACCGGCCCGACGACGGCGCCGCGCTGATGGCACGGCTCATGTCCGGCCCGACGAACTGGCTGACGGACAGGGCGGATCGCGATGGCGGCGGAACGCTTGCGCTCGACGCCTATCGCCGGGCCTACGACGCACTGCCCTGGAGCCTGCGCCGCGACATCGAAGACCGCTGGGGCGCGCCCGAGGACGACCCCTTCGTCGAACAAGGGGCCGAGGGCGCCGGGTTTCGTCTTTCGCTGCACCGTTTCGGCAATGTCGTGGTGGGGATCCAGCCGGCGCGCGGCTACAACATCGACCCGACCGAGACCTACCATTCGCCCGATCTGGTCCCGCCGCACCACTACCTGGCCTTCTACATCTGGCTTCGACAGGCCTTCGGCGCCCATGCCGTCGTCCACATGGGCAAGCACGGAAATCTCGAATGGCTGCCGGGCAAGGCGCTGGCGCTGTCCTCGACCTGCTGGCCCGAGGCCGTTCTGGGTCCGATGCCCCATGTCTATCCGTTCATCGTCAACGACCCGGGCGAGGGCACGCAGGCAAAGCGCCGGGCCCAAGCCGTCATCGTGGACCACCTGACGCCCCCCCTGACCCGGGCCGAGAGCTATGGGCCGCTTCGCGATCTCGAAGCCCTCGTCGACGAATATTACGAGGCGCAGGGCATGGACCCCCGCCGGCTCGAACGGCTGCGCCGGGAGATCCTGTCAATGACCTCGGCCACCGGCCTTGACCGCGATGCCGGGCTCGAGGGCGCGGACGAAGAGGCAGACCTCGCCAGGCTCGACGCCTGGCTCTGCGAGCTCAAGGAAGCGCAGATCCGCGACGGGCTTCACGTGTTCGGCTCATCGCCCACGGGCACGCAGGAACGGGACCTCTGCATCGCGCTTGCGCGCGTCCCGCGCGGCGACGGCAAGGACGGCGATGCCTCGCTTCAGCGTGCGCTGGCGGCGGACCTCGAACTGGGTTTCGACCCCCTGGACTGCGACATGGCGGCCCCCTGGACCGGACCAAGGCCCGAGGCGCTGGCGCCCGACGCGGGCGATCCGTGGCGCACGGCGGGCGATACCGTCGAACGGCTGGAGGCCCTGGCGATCCGGCTTGTCGAAGGTCTGGCGCCGCCACCGGGTCCGGCCAGCGCGGCGGTTCTTTCGCAGATCGAAGAGAGCATCAGGCCCGCGGTCCGTGCCTCGGGACCGGCCGAGATGAACGGCCTTCTGACCGCGCTCGACGGAAGGTTTGTCCCGCCCGGCCCCTCGGGCGCGCCGACGCGCGGGCGCCTCGACACGCTGCCGACCGGGCGGAACTTCTACAGCGTCGACGTGCGCGCGGTCCCGACGCCGACAGCCTGGGCCCTTGGCTGGAAATCCGCCAGCCTGCTGGTCGAAAGACACCTGCAGGAGCACGGCGACTGGCCGCGTACGCTTCTGGTCACGGCCTGGGGCACGGCCAACATGCGCACGGGGGGCGACGACATCGCCCAAGCACTCGCCCTCATGGGTGTGCGCCCGACCTGGGACAGCGCCAACCGGCGTGTCACCGGCTTCGAGATCCTGCCCCTTGGCGTCCTGGGGCGGCCGCGGGTGGACGTCACGCTGCGCATCTCGGGGTTCTTCCGCGACGCGTTTCCCCAGCTTGTGCAACTGTTCGACAGCGCCGCCCGCGCCGTCCAGACCCTTGACGAGCCGGAGGACATGAACCCCGCCGCCGCCAGCGCGCGGGCCGAGGGCGCCGAGGGCGCGCACCGCATCTTCGGCGCCAAGCCCGGCGCGTATGGGGCGGGGCTTCAGGCGCTGATCGACGAGCGCATCTGGTCGACCCGCGCCGATCTCGGGCAGGCCTACATCGAATGGGGCGGCTATGCCTACGGCGCCCGTGCCGAAGGCGCGCCGGCCCATGAAAGCTTCGCCCGCCGCCTGCGGTCGGTCGAAGCCGTGGTCCAGAACCAGGACAATCGCGAGCACGACCTTCTCGACTCGGATGACTACTATCAGTTCGAGGGCGGCGCGGCCGCGGCGATCGAAAGCCTTTCGGGCCGCGCGCCGACGGTCTACCACAACGACCATTCCCGACCCGAGCGGCCCGTCGTCCGCACCCTTCAGGAAGAGATCGCCCGCGTCGTCCGCGCCCGCGTCGTGAACCCCAAATGGATCGACGGCGTGAAGCGTCACGGCTACAAGGGCGCCTTCGAGATGGCGGCCACGCTCGACTATCTCTTCGCCTTCGCGGCAACGACGCGGGCCGTTTCATCGCACCACTTCGATCTGGTGCACGAGGCCTATCTCGAGGATTCCGACACCCGCGCCTTCATCGCCGAGGCCAACCCCGCCGCCCTTCGGGAAATGGCCGAACGCCTGACCGAGGCGATCGACCGCGGCCTCTGGCAGCCGCGTTCCAACAGCGCCCGCGCGACGCTGTCGCAAATCCTCGGGCAATAGGCTCTTGCGCCGAAGCCAAACCCTTGCAACCCTCGGTCGCGCGTGACTTGCGGACTGAGCGGAGCACGGCCCTGATGCGCACCATCGGCATTCTCGGCGGCATGTCTGCCGCCTCGACGGCGATCTACTATCGCCACCTGAACGAGCTTGCGCGGCAACGCCTTGGCGGGCTGCATTCGGCCGAGATCCTTCTGCGTTCCTTCGACTTCGCGCGCATCGAAGAGATGCAGGCCGCCGGCGACTGGGACGCTGCAGGCACCCTTCTGGCCGCCGAGGCCGCACGGCTCGAGGCGGCGGGCGCGGGGCTCGTCATCCTGGCGACGAACACGATGCACAAGCTTGCCGAGCGAATCGAGGCCGCCCTGACGGTTCCGTTCCTGCACATCGCCGACGCGACGGCTGCGGCGATCCGCGAAGCGGGGCTGTCCCGCCCCGGTCTGATCGCGACGCGCTACACGATGGAGCAGGACTTCTACCTTGGGCGGCTGCGGCGGGCGGGGCTTGCGCCCCTGGTGCCCGAGCCGAAGGATCGCGCCGACGTCCATCGCATCATCTATGACGAGCTTTGTCGGGACGTCGTCCGCGTCGACAGCCGGGCGCTGTTCGAAAGCGTCGCGGCGCGGCTCGCCCGGGCCGGGGCCGACTGCATGATCCTTGGCTGTACCGAGGTCGGAATGCTTTTGCATGACCGCAACGTTCCCGTGCCCGTGTTCGACACGACCCTTGTCCACTGCGAGCGTGCGCTGGACGCGGCGCTTGCCCCGGCCGCCGAAGCCGCGCAATGACCCTGGCCCGGCCCCTGAGCGCGATCCTTCTTCTTCAGCTTATGGGCGAGGTCGTCGTGCGCGCGACGGGGCTTCCCGTTCCGGGGCCCGTCCTCGGAATGGTCGGACTTCTTGCCGTCCTGTTCGCCCGGCCGGCGACCATGGCGCGCGTCTCTCCCATTGCGGACGGCCTTCTGCGCCACCTTTCGGTTCTCTTCGTTCCGGCCGGCGTCGGTGTTGTCGGCCATGTCGCCGGGCTCGGACGCGATGGGCCGGCGCTATTCGTGGCGCTCGTCGTTTCGACGGCGCTTGCCATCGCCGCCGGGGCCGCGACCTTCGCGGCCGTCGCCCGGCTTCTGGAGCGGCGCGAATGACCGGCTTTGCCGAGATCTGGGCCTATCTTGCCGACGCGCCGCTTCTGTGGCTGGCGGCGACGCTGGCCGCCTATGCGGCGGGCGAGACGGCAAACCGATGGGCCGGCCGCAGCCCGATCGTCAATCCGGTCCTCTGCGCCGTCGCCATCCTGGGCCTTGCGCTTTGGGTGACCGGGACCCCCTACAGCGCCTATTTCGAGGGCGCGCAGTTCGTGCATTTCATGCTGGGCCCGGCGACCGTCTGTCTTGCCGTGCCGCTCTTTCGCAATCGGGCGCTGGCGCGACGCGCGATCCTGCCAATCCTGGCGGCGCTTCTTGCCGGATCGGTAACCGCCATGGTCTCGGCGCTTGCCATTGCCCGGGCGCTCGGCGTCGACAAGACGATGCTCCTCTCGCTCGCGCCCAAGTCGGCGACGGCGCCGGTAGCCATGGGGGTGGCCGAACGCCTTGGCGGCTCGCCCACGCTGACGGCGGTTCTTGTCATCGCGACCGGGATTGCGGGGGCGGTCATGGCCACGCCGCTTCTTGACGCCATGGGCATCCGCGACTGGCGCGCCCGTGGCTTTGCGGTGGGCGTCGCAAGCCATGGCATCGGAACCGCCCGGGCCTTCGAGGTGCATGAGACGGCCGGCGCCTTCGCCGGGCTCGGGATGGGGCTCAACGCGCTTCTGACGGCCCTCCTTGCCCCGTGGATTGCATCCATGTTCCTTTAACGGCTACCCTTTGCGTCCACGAACAGAAAGGACCGAGATGACCGACCAGACCGATCGACACGCACAGAAGATGGCCAAGAAGAAGGCCGCGCGCGACAAGATCATGGCCACCAAGGTGCGGGAAAAGGGGCTTGTCATCGTCCACACCGGCAAGGGCAAGGGGAAAAGCTCGGCCGCCTTCGGGATGATCTTCCGGGCCATCGCCCACGGCATGCCATCGGCCGTCGTCCAGTTCATCAAGGGGGGCATGGATACGGGCGAGCGGCGGCTGATCGAGGAGCGATTCGCCGACCTGTGCCAGTTTCACACGATGGGTGCCGGCTTCACGTGGGAAACCCAGGACCGGGAACGCGACATCGCGATGGCCCAGGCCGCCTGGGAGAAGGCCATGGAGCTGATCCGCAACCCCGAGATCCGCATGGTGCTTCTCGACGAGATCAACATTGCCCTGCGCTACGACTATCTCGACATCGACGAGGTCGTCCGCTTCCTGAAGGAAGAGAAGCCGGAGATGACCCACGTCATCCTGACAGGCCGCAACGCCCGCGACGAACTGGTCGAGATCGCAGACCTCGTGACCGAGATGGAACTGGTCAAGCACCCCTTCCGGTCCGGCATCAAGGCCCAGCCAGGCATCGAGTTCTGACGCGCCGGCCCCCACGGGGCCGGCCCCCGGGGCCCGCGCCCTCAGCCGGGCGCCGATCCCAGCGTGCGCGTCGTCGAAAGGACACGCGGGTCGAGCCGAAGCTCGATCACCGCCGGGCGGCCGCTTTCGACGGCGCGGCGGAAGGCCGAGGGGAAGTCCTCGGTGGCAAGGACCGTTTCGCCGTGTCCGCCGTAGGCGCGCGCAAGCTCGGCGAAGTCCGGATTGGCAAGCTCGGTGCCCGAGACGCGGCCCGGGAAGGCCTGTTCCTGATGCATCCGGATCGTGCCATAGCGGCCATTGTTGACGACGATGACGACGACCGCCGCCCCGTGCTGGACGGCCGTGGAAAGCTCGTTCAGCGTCATCTGGAAATCGCCGTCGCCCGCGAGACAGACGACAAGCCGGTCGGGATGAGCGAGCCTGGCCGCGATGGCGGCGGGAAACCCGTAGCCCATCGAACCCGAGGTCGGGGCAAGCTGTGTCCCGTGCCGCTTCCAGCGGTAGTAGCGGTGAAGGAAGGCGGCGAAATTCCCGGCCCCGTTCGTCAGGATCGCATCCTCGGGCAGCGTCTCGGACATCTGCCAGACGATTTCCTCGAGCTTCACCGGACCCGGCGTCTCGTGGCGGCGTTGCCAGGCCTCGTAGTCGGCCCGGGCCGCGGCCCTCCAGTCCGACCAGCGCACGGCATTCGGGCGGGTGTAGGTCACGAGGCGCTCGAGCATCGACCGGCTTGACGCGGCGATCGCCAGATCGGTCGGAAAGACCTTGCCCGGCTCATCGGGGTCGGGATGAACATGAAGGATCCGTTGCGCCGGCCGGGCCGGGTCGATCAGACTGTAGCCCCCCGTGGCAATGTCCCCAAGCCGCGCGCCGATGACCAGAAGGCAGTCGGCAGATCGCACCCTCTCGGCCAGCGCCGGGTTCATTCCCACGCCAAGATCGCCGGCATAGGCCGCGTGGCGATTGTCGATGTAGTCCTGCCGGCGGAAGCTGACGGCGACAGGCAGATCGAAGGTTTCGGCAAAGGCTTCGAGGTTCTTTCGCGCCGCTTCGCTCCAGCCGCTGCCACCGACGATGCAAAGGGGCCTCTGCGCGCGCATGAGGTGCTCGTAGAGAAGTTCGGCCTCGTCGATGCCCGCGGCGTTGCGCGTCGGCGTGGCGGCCGGGCGCAGCGGGACATCGCCCGCCTCCTCGGCCAGCATGTCCTCGGGCAGGGCCAGGACGACGGGACCCGGGCGGCCCGACATCGCGACATGAAACGCGCGGTTCACGTATTCGGGCAGACGCGCCGGGTTGTCGATTTCCGCCGCCCATTTCGCCATGGGCGAGAACACGCGCCGATAGTCCAGCTCCTGAAACGCCTCGCGGTCACGGTGATCGCGAGCCACCTGGCCGACGAAAAGGATCATCGGCGTCGAGTCCTGCCGGGCAACATGCACGCCCGCCGCCGCGTTGGTCGCGCCCGGCCCGCGCGTGACGAAGGCCACCCCCGGCCGGCCCGTCAGCTTTCCCGTCGCTTCCGCCATCATCGCGGCCGCCCCTTCATGGCGGCAGACGATGTTGCGAACATGGCTGTCGTGGAGCCCGTCCAGGACCGCCAGAAAGCTTTCCCCCGGCACTGAGAAGACGCGCTCGACGCCTTCGACCTCGAGTTGCTCGACCAGAAGCCTGCCCGCGTGTTTCATTCCGCACTCCGCAAGAAATCCCCCCGAGAAGACGACATGGGGGCCGGGGCGTCAAGGAAGCTCACCCCGCAAGACACGGCAATCCTTGCCTTTTGGCGCGCTCGCGCCATGATTGCGCCGATGGATGACCCGAGCCAGAACGTGCGCGTCGTCGAGGACGCGATGGACCCCGCCCGCGCGGCCGCGCTGCATCTGTCGCTCGGCCTTGCCGGACCGCCCCCCGAACCGGGAGAGCGCCTGCGGCCCTTCTTCCACCAGGCCTATTTCTGGGATCCCTGTCCGCCCCGGGATCTGGGCCCGGACGGGCACCCGCGCCCTGGCACCGGCCTTGTTCCCGACCTGGGACCGGCGCGGCGCATGTGGGCCGGCGGGCGGGTCAGCTTTCTGGGACCGCTGCGCACGGGCATCCCCGCCGAACGCCACTCGACGCTCGAGCGGATCGAGCACAAGACCGGGCGGACGGGTCCCCTTGTCTTCGTCACGCTCTGCCACGAGATCCGTCAGCTTGGCCGCGTCGCGATCGTCGAATGGCAACACCTTGTCTACCGGCGACCGGCCGGCGAGGCCAGGGCCGAGCCGAGGCCGTCCCCCGCCCCGGATGACGAAACGGCAAGCGCGCGGCGCCGCTTCTCGCCCCCCGATCTCTTTCGCTACTCGGCGCTGACGTTCAACGGCCACCGTATCCACTACGACCGGGACTATGCGACCGGGGTCGAGGGATACGGCGGGCTTGTCGTGCA
>RFGD01000087.1 GCA_003696705.1 Alphaproteobacteria bacterium
ACGACGATGCGCTTGCCCTTCATCTCCGGACGCGCCGCCACACGCAGCGCCGCCACCACGGCGGCACCCGATGAAATGCCGCCGGGAATGCCCTCCTCGCTGGAGAGCCTGCGAGCCATCGCGATGGCCTCGTCATTGCCGACCTGCTCGACGCCATCGAGGATATCGACATTCAGATTCTTCGGGATGAAGCCAGCGCCGATGCCCTGGATCTTGTGCGGACCCGGTTTGCCGCCCGAAATCACCGGCGAATCCGCAGGCTCCACGGCAATGGCCCTGAAATCGGGATTGCGCTGCTTGATGACCTCGGCCGTGCCGGTGATCGTGCCGCCGGTCCCGACGCCCGCGACGATCGCGTCCACCTGACCATCGGTATCCCGCCAGATCTCCTCGGCCGTCGTGCGGCGATGAATCTCGGGGTTGGCCGGATTCTCGAACTGCTGCGGCATGAAGGCGCCTTTCGTCCTAGCCATGATCTCGCCGGCCTTCTCGATCGCCCCCTTCATGCCCTTCTCGGCCGGCGTCAGCACCAGCTCGGCACCGAGCAGCTTCAGCAGCTTGCGGCGCTCGAGGCTCATCGACTCCGGCATCGTCAGGATGCAACGATAGCCCTTCGCCCGAGCGACAAAGGCCAGCGCAATGCCGGTGTTGCCGCTGGTCGGCTCGACAATCACACCGCCTTCCTTCAGCCGCCCGTCGGCCTCGGCCGCCTCGACCATGGCCTTGCCGATACGATCCTTCACCGAGTTCAGTGGATTGAAGAACTCCAGCTTGGCCACGACCTCGGCCTCAAGCCCCTCGGTCAGGCGATTCAGACGCACCAGCGGGGTATTGCCGACGGTTTCTGCTGCATTGTTGAAAATGGTCATTTTACATCTCCATAGATGTTATTCTATTATTTCACACCTTATTTGCGTATATTAACCCTCGATGATGCCCTGTTCAATGGGCTCGACATGCACACCCTGTTTTTCCAGCCAGGCCACGGCCGCCTCGACGACATCA
>RFGD01000088.1 GCA_003696705.1 Alphaproteobacteria bacterium
CTGACACGGCCAGTGCATGGAGGGGCAGGGCATGACCAGCGTCGAGGACGCCATCGGTTCCGTCGAGCGCCCGGGCGGGCGCCGCGGGCTTCTGGCCGGCCGCCCCCTGACCGGCCCGTTCCTGCGAAACGCGCCCTTCCTTTGCATCGTCGCGCTTCACTTCGCCGCCGCGCTGGTCGTTCATCTCAGGACCGGCCAGCCCCTGCCCGTGGACCTCTTGTCCTCGCTTTCGGCGCTGTTCGGCCGCTTCGTGCCGGTCTTCGTGCTGACGGTCGCGGTGTGGCACTTCCTTCGCCTTGCGCTGGTCGTTCGGCCCACGCGCCCCCTGCGCCGCTATGCCGCCGACGCGGCCGGCCTCGTGCAGCCGGCGCGCCTTGTCGATGGCGCCATCATCATGATCGCCGTGACGGTGCTCACCGGCTCGGTCGGGTTCTTCAAGGCGGCAATTCCAGAGATCGACGCCTTCAGCTGGGATCCGGCACTTGCCCGGCTCGACCGCCTCCTTCACTTCGGGACCGATCCCTGGCGGATACTCTTCGCCGCCATCGGGACGCCCCGGGTGGTGACGGCGCTGAACGCCGCCTATCACGTGTGGCTGCTCGTCCTCTATTTCATGATCTTCCTGGCGGCCTTTTCCGGGGACGGCGCCTATCGCCGCCGCTTCTTCCTGGGCTACGCAGTGATGTGGCTGGTTGCCGGGAACCTTGCCGCGGCCGGGTTCGCCTCGGGCGGGCCGGTCTATTTCGACCGCCTTGGCCATGGCGACACCTTCCTTCCGCTGATGGAGAGGTTGCGCGCATTCTCTGAAACAAGCCCGGTCTGGGCCCTTCGGGTGCAGGACATGCTTTGGGAAAGCTATGTCGGGGATGGCGAGTTCCTTGGCATCTCGGCAATGCCGAGCATGCACGTCGCCACCTCGACGTTCCTTGCCTGCGCCGCATGGTCCCGGGCCCGCTGGGCGGGGCTCCTCTTGTCGCTCTTCGCCGCAACGATCCTTGTCGGGTCGGTCATGCTGGGATGGCACTACGCCATCGACGGCTATGCGGGGATTGCCTTCGCGCTTGCCGCATGGTGGGTGGCGGGACGCGTGCCCGGCGCGGCGGACGGCCGGCGGGGAACGGCGGCCTGACGATGGCGCGGCGTGGCCCTTCAGGCCCCGGAATACTCGGCCAGCCGGGCGACGTATCGTGCCAGCGTGTCAACCTCGAGGTTCACCTTCTGCCCCTCGGCAACCTCCGACCAGGTGGTCACGGTGCGCGTATGCGGGATGAGGTTGACGCCAAAGACCTCGCCCTCGACCTCGTTGACGGTCAGCGACGTGCCGTTGAGCGCCACCGACCCCTTCGGCGCGATGAAGCGCGCCAGCGCCGTCGGCGCACGGAAGCGCACGCGAAGGCTGTCGCCTTCGGGCGTCACCGAAACGACCTCGGCGACGCCGTCGACGTGTCCCGAGACGATATGCCCGCCGATCTCGTCGCCGACCCGCAGCGCCCGTTCGAGGTTCAGCCGCCGGCCCGCCGCCCATGTCCCGGCCGTCGTCCTGGCCATCGTCTCGGCCGAGACGTCGACATCGAACCACGAGCCGGCGCCCTCGGCCCCGCGATCGACGACCGTCAGGCACACGCCGTCACAGGCGATCGATGCGCCAAGATCGATGCTTTCGGCCGGGTATCCCGAAGCGATCCGGAACCGTCTGTCGCCCCGGTCCTCGACGCTTCGGATGGTGCCGACGTCCGATATGATGCCCGTGAACATGCGCGCGCCCCTTGCTTGCCCGTGACCGACCTAGCGGCTTGGCCGGCCACGTTCAAGGACCCGACCGCCCGAGCCACCGCGCCCTTGACGCAACGGGCGCCGGAAAAACCCGCCGACAACCGACTGCAACCGGCGCCATCCCGCGCCGGGGTCTTGACTTGTGCCGCCTTCCGCCGCCCAAAGGAGACAGGGCAGAAAGTGATCGGGTCATGAGGCGGACGACAGGCGAGGGACGCAGGTTCTTGTTCCTGCAGGGACCCCACGGGCCGTTCTTCCGGCAGCTGGGAGACATGCTGCGCCGTGCCGGTGCCGAGGTGTGGCGCGTCGGCTTCAACCGCGGGGACGAGGCGTTCTGGCGTCCCGCGCCCGGTTTCATTCCCTTTACCGGCCGCCAGGAAGACTGGCCCGACCACATCGACGAGCTTCTTCGTGCGCATGCGATCACCGATCTGGTCCTTTACGGCGACGCCCGCTTCATCCATGCCGAAGCCATCCGGGCCGCGCGGCGGCGGAACGTCACCGTCCACGTCTTCGAAGAGGGGTATCTGCGCCCTTACTGGGTGACCTACGAACGCGACGGGGCGAACGGGAACTCTCGGCTCATGACCAAGACGGTGACGGAAATGCGGGCCGAACTCTCGGCCGTCGACACCGAACTGCCGCCTGCCCCGGCCCGCTGGGGCGACATGCGTCAGCACATGTTCTACGGCGCGCTCTACCACTACTTCGTCCTTGCGAGGAACGGACGGTATCGCCACTTCCGTCCGCACCGCGAGATCTCGGTGCGCGCCGAGTTCGGGCTCTACCTGCGCCGGATCCTTCTGGCCCCGCTCGTCATCGCCGAACGTTTCGCGGCGACGCGACGCGTGCGCCTCGGGGGCTTTCCCTATCACCTCGTGCTCCTTCAGCTCGAACACGATTCGAGCTTCCGCGCCCATTCGCCCTTTTCGAGCATGACCGAGTTCATCGACCTCGTGATCGACGGCTTTGCCCGCGGGGCCCCGCCACACCATCACCTGGTGTTCAAGGCGCACCCGCTCGAGGACGGGCGCGCGCCCATCCGACGGACCATTCGCGCCGCCGCCGAGCGCGCGGGCCTGCGCGACCGCGTACATTTCATCCGGGGCGGCAAGCTGGCCTCGCTCCTCGGGGCTGCCCGCAGCGTCGTCACCGTCAACTCTACGGCCGCGCAACAGGCGCTCTGGCGCGGCCTGCCGGTGCGCGCCTTCGGCGCTGCCGTCTACGCCAAGCCCGAATTCGTCTCGACCCAGCCCATCGACGCCTTTTTCGCCGAGCCCGAACGCCCCGACACGCGCGCCTATCGCGACTTCCGGCGCTATCTTCTTGAGACGTCGCAAATCCCGGGCGGCTTCTACTCGGCGCGCGGCCGGCGACAGCTTCTGCGGACCGTCGTCGACATGATGCTGGCGGCCGAAGACCCGTACGAGGCCTTCGCCATCGGCCGCGCTCCGGCGCGGCAACAGTTGCACATCGTCCACTGACGCCGCCCGCCGGAACACGCCGGGCTGGAAACGACCGGGCCAATCGGCTAACCTTGCCGGAAAAACAAGACCGAGGCAGTTTCAGAAAGCAAGGAACCCGGGGCATGTCATCCAGATTTGGTAAGGGGGCGAAGACGCTCGCCCTCGTCGCGGTCGTGGGGTCGCTGACCGGTTGCGGGCTTCTGCCGCGCTCGGGCCCCTCGAAGGGCGAGATCTTTGCCGGCTCGGTGCAGCGGCAGGGCGACGCCTTCGTGGTCGAGGTCAACGACCGCGTGCTGGCCGCAACGTCGGTGACGCCGGCGCTCGGTTTCTCGAAGGCGTTCCTGACCGCGGGCCAGATCGGGTCGGACATCATCCGCCCGGGCGACCGGCTCGGCATCAGCGTATGGGAAAACGTCTCGGAACCGCTTCTTGGCGCGCCGGGCCAGCGGGCCTCCTCGCTGCAGGAAGTGCAGGTGGACGGGGCCGGCTACATCTTCATTCCCTATGCCGGACGCATCCGTGCCGCCGGCAACACGCCCGAGCAGCTGCGCGACATCATCACCCGAAAGCTGGACGCACAGACCCCCGACCCGCAGGTCATGGTGACCCGCGTCGCCGGTGACGGCGCCACCGTGACGCTGAGCGGCGCCGTCGGCGGGCGCGGCGTCTACCCGATCGAACGCTCGACCCGGACGCTTGCGGCCATGCTGGCCAAGGCCGGCGGGGTCACGGTAAAGCCCGAGATCGCGCTGGTGACGGTGATCCGCGGCAACCAGAAGGGCAAGATCTGGCTTCAGGATCTTTACGAGAACCCGTCCCTCGACATCGCGCTTCGGCCGGGCGACCGCATCATCGTCGAGGAAGACACCCGCGCCTTCGTGGCGCTCGGCGCCACCGGCAGCCAGACCCGCGTTCCGTTCCAGAGCCAGACCCTTTCGGCCATCGAGGCCATCGCCCAGGTCGGCGGCATCGCCACGAACCTTGGC
>RFGD01000012.1 GCA_003696705.1 Alphaproteobacteria bacterium
CATGCCGCGCAGATCCAGGGCTTCTTCGACATCCCCGTCGACAACCTTTATGCCTCGCCGATCTTCGCGCTGGATGTCCTGAACGCGTTCAAGGGGCGCGAAGACGAGCTCATCGTCGTTTCTCCTGACGTCGGCGGCGTCGCCCGGGCCCGCGAACTTGCCAAACGGATCGGCTGTGGGCTGGCGATCGTCGACAAGCGCCGCTCGAAACCGGGCGAGGTCGAGGCGATGACCGTGATCGGCGACATCGCCGATCGGGTCTGCCTGATCGTCGACGACATCGTCGATACCGCCGGCACATTGTGCAAGGCCGCCGAAGTGCTTCTTGCCGAAGGCGCGCGCGAGGTCCATTCCTACATCACGCACGGCGTCCTTTCCGGCCCGGCGGTCGAGCGCATCACCAACTCGGCCATGAAGAGCCTTGTCATCACCGACACGATCGAGCCGGCCCAGGCCGTCAGGGACGCGCCCAACATCCGCATCGTGCCGACGGCGCCGATCCTGACGCAGGCCATCCTGAACATCTGGAACGGCACATCCGTCTCGTCGCTCTTCGATTCCGAAACGCTCTGGCCCATCTACGAAGGGCACTACAGCCGCTGACCCCGCCCGACGCGGGGCCCCGATCCTGCGCATTGGGGCATCGGCGGCGGGACCGCAGGGCCGCGCTCTGCGGGACCGCTCGCGATGGGCACCCCGCCCTGCTGAGAGGCGCCACCGGAGATTTTCCGTATCCATGAAAAACCGCCCGCCGGGCTTCCGGCGGGCGGTTCTTTCTGCGGCAGCTCGGCGTCGCGGGCGGCCTGCCTACTCCATCATCTCGAGGAGATGGGCAATATCGGCGACCATCCGGTCGGCCAGATCGCGCTCTTCCGTCTCGGCCACGGCCTGCTTCTCCTCGGCCTCGCGCAGGATCTTCTGAAGCTCCTCGCGGCCAAGCTCGGCGCGGGGATAGGCGCGCTCGGCCAGGACGCTGACGCTGTCCGGTGCGATCTCGGCAAAGCCGCTGATCACCACGAATTCTGCGACGCCCTCGGGGCCCTCGGCCCGGACGATGCCCGGGCGGAGCGTTGTCACGGTCGGCTGATGCGCCGCCATGACGGTCATCTCGCCCTCGGATCCCGGAAGGCGGACGGCCGTGGCCTCGATCGAGGCCAGCCGCCGCTCGGGCGAAACGAGGTCGAACTTCATCACATCGGCCATCAGGCCCTCCCTCAGGCGGCTTCGGCGGCCAGCTTCTCGGCCTTGGCGATCGCTTCGTCGATGTCGCCGACCATGTAGAAGGCGGCTTCGGGCAGGTGGTCGTATTCACCGGCGACCAGCCCCTTGAAGGACGCGATGGTCTTTTCGAGCGGCACCTGGACACCGGGAAAGCCGGTGAAGACCTGGGCAACGTCGAAGGGCTGTGACAGGAAGCGCTGGATCTTCCGGGCGCGCGCCACGACCAGCTTGTCCTCTTCCGAAAGCTCGTCCATGCCGAGGATGGCGATGATGTCCTGAAGCGCCTTGTAGCGTTGCAGGATCGCCTGCACCTCGCGCGCAACCTCGTAGTGCTCTTCGCCGACGATGGCCGGATCGAGCATCCGCGAGGTCGAATCGAGCGGGTCCACGGCCGGGTAGATGCCGAGCTCGGCGATCTGGCGCGAAAGAACCGTCGTCGCGTCGAGGTGGGCAAACGAGGTCGCCGGCGCCGGGTCGGTAAGGTCGTCGGCCGGGACGTAGATGGCCTGCACCGAGGTGATCGAGCCCGACTTCGTCGAGGTGATCCGTTCCTGCAGGGCGCCCATGTCGGTGGCCAGCGTCGGCTGGTAGCCCACCGCCGACGGGATCCGGCCGAGAAGCGCCGACACCTCGGAACCGGCCTGCGTGAAGCGGAAGATGTTGTCCACGAAGAAGAGCACGTCCGTGCCCGACTGGTCGCGGAACTGCTCGGCCAGCGTCAGGCCGGTCAGGGCGACGCGCATACGGGCCCCCGGGGGCTCGTTCATCTGGCCGTAGACCAGGGCCACCTTCGAGTCCTCGAGGTTGTCGGGGACGATAACGCCCGACTCGATCATCTCGTGATAGAGGTCGTTCCCCTCACGGGTCCGCTCGCCCACACCCGCGAACACCGAGAAGCCCGAGTGCACCTTCGCGATGTTGTTGATGAGCTCCATGATGAGAACGGTCTTGCCCACGCCGGCACCGCCGAAGAGGCCGATCTTGCCGCCCTTGGCGTAGGGGGCCAGAAGGTCGATGACCTTGATGCCGGTGACAAGGATTTCCGATTCCGTCGACTGCTCCGAGAACTCGGGGGCCGGCTGGTGGATCGGCCGGGCCTCGGCGGCCTTCACGGGGCCCTTCTCGTCCACCGGCTCGCCGACGACGTTGAGGATACGGCCCAGCGTCGCGTTGCCCACCGGCACCGAGATCGGCCCGCCGGTGTCGCGCACTTCCTGACCGCGGACGAGCCCCTCGGTGCCGTCCATGGCGATCGTCCGCACCGTGCCTTCGCCAAGGTGCTGCGCCACCTCGAGCACAAGGCGCTTGCCGTTGTTTTCGGTCTCGAGCGCGTTCAGAATCGCCGGCAGGTGATCCTCGAATTTCACGTCCACGACGGCGCCGATGACCTGCGTCACCTTGCCGACTGTCTTCGTCTCTGCCATGTCGTCTCTCCGGTTCCGTCAGAGCGCCTCGGCGCCCGAAATGATTTCGATGAGTTCCTTGGTGATCGCGGCCTGGCGCGAGCGGTTGTAGAGGATCGTCAGCTTGTCGATCATCTCGCCCGCGTTGCGGGTGGCGTTGTCCATCGCGCTCATCCGAGCGCCCTGTTCGGAGGCCGCGTTCTCGAGAAGGGCCGAGAAGATCTGCGTCGCCACCCCGCGGGGCAGGATGTCGGCAAGGATCTCTTCGGCGCTCGGCTCGTATTCGTAGTGCGTCGCGGCCGCGGCTTCGGCGGCCCCTTCCACGTCGTCCGCCGCAAAGGGCACGATCTGCTTCATGGTCGGGATCTGGCTGATGACCGACTGGAAGCGGTTGAAGAAGATCGTCGCCACGTCGAATTCGCCGGCATCGAAGCGCGCCAGGATGTCCCGGGCGATCGCGTCCGCGTTCTCGTAGCCGATGCGGCGCACGCCCTGCAGATCCACGTGTCCGACGAACTTGTCGGCGAACTCGCGCTTCATCTGCTCGCGTCCCTTCCGGCCGACGGTCAGGATCTTGACCCTCTTGCCGTGCGCTTCCAGTTCCTCGATGCGTGCCCGGGCCAGCCGGACGATCGACGAATTGAAGCCTCCGCAAAGGCCCCGCTCGGCGGTCATCACCACAAGAAGGTGCGTCTGATCCGAACCGGTCCCGGCCAGAAGCCGCGGCCCGTTCTGGGCGCCGCCGACCGAGCGGGCCAGCCGGCCGAGCACGCTGTCCATGCGCTCGGCGTAGGGCCGCGAGGCCTCGGCCGCTTCCTGGGCGCGGCGAAGCTTGGCCGCCGCGACCATCTGCATGGCCTTCGTGATCTTCCGCGTCGACTTGACGCTTTCGATCCTGTTTTTCAGGTCCTTGAGGCTTGGCATCTGTCCCGTCCTTGCCTAGGGCCCGCGATCAGGCGAAGGTTTTCGCGAACTCTTCGATCGCAGCCTTGATTTTCTCCTCGAGCTCGCCCGCGACCTTCCGGTCGTTGGTCGTGATGTCGTCGAGAAGATCCTGATGGTGCTGGCGCAGGTGGACGAGCAGACCCTGCTCGAACCGCGACACGTCGCGCACCTCGATGTTGTCGAGGAAGCCGTGCGTGCCGGCGTAGACGACGCAGACGATCTCGGCGTTCGTCAGCGGCGAATACTGCGGCTGCTTCATGAGTTCGGTCAGTCGGGCACCGCGGTTCAGAAGCCGCTGGGTCGCCGCGTCGAGGTCGGAACCGAACTGGGCGAAGGCCGCCATTTCGCGATACTGCGCAAGCTCGAGCTTGAGCGAGCCGGCGACCGATTTCATGGCCGCGGTCTGCGCCGCCGAGCCGACCCGCGACACCGAAAGGCCGGTGTTCACGGCCGGACGGATGCCCTGATAGAACAGTTCCGTCTCAAGGAAGATCTGGCCGTCGGTGATCGAGATCACGTTCGTCGGGATGTAGGCCGAAACGTCGCCCGCCTGCGTCTCGATGATCGGCAGGGCCGTCAGCGAACCCGCGCCGTGATCCTCGTTCAGCTTGGCCGAACGCTCGAGCAGACGCGAGTGCAGGTAGAAGACGTCGCCCGGGTAGGCTTCGCGCCCCGGCGGACGGCGCAGCAGAAGCGACATCTGGCGATAGGCCACGGCCTGTTTCGAAAGGTCGTCGTAGACGGCCAGCGCGTGGCGGCCGCTGTCACGGAAGTATTCGGCCATCGCCGTCGCCGAATAGGGCGCAAGATACTGAAGCGGCGCCGGTTCCGAGGCGGTCGCGGCGACCACGATCGAATATTCGAGCGCGCCGGATTCCTCGAGCTTCTTGACGAGCTGGGCCACCGTCGAACGCTTCTGACCGACGGCCACGTAGACGCAGTAGAGCTTCTTCGACTCGTCGTCGCCGGCCGCGTCGTTGTAGGCCTTCTGGTTCAGGATCGTGTCGAGCGCGACGGCGGTCTTGCCGGTCTGGCGGTCGCCAATGATGAGCTCTCGCTGACCGCGGCCGATCGGGATCATGGCGTCGACCGACTTGAGGCCGGTCATCATCGGCTCGTGCACCGACTTCCGCGGGATGATGCCCGGCGCCTTCACGTCGGCAACACGGGTCTCCTTGGCCTCGATCGGGCCCTTGCCGTCGATGGGGTTGCCAAGGGCGTCGACGACGCGGCCGAGAAGCGCCTCGCCGACCGGCACGCTCACGATCGACTTCGTGCGCTTGACGATGTCGCCCTCGCGGATGCCCCGGTCCTCGCCGAAGATAACGATACCGACGTTGTCTTCCTCGAGGTTCAGCGCCATGCCGCGGATGCCGCCGGGAAACTCGACCATCTCGCCGGCCTGGACGTTGTCGAGGCCGTAGACACGGGCAATACCGTCTCCGACGGACAGCACGCGGCCGATTTCAGCGACCTCGGCCTCCTGACCGAAGTTCTTGATCTGCTCCTTCAGGATCGCGGAGATCTCTGATGCTTGGATACCCATTATCCGACCTCTTTCATTGCATTCTGGAGGTTCGCGAGTTTCGCGGCGATCGACGTGTCGACCATCTGCGACCCCACCTTGACGACGAGACCGCCGATGAGGCTTTCATCGACGGCCAATTCAATGTTCACATCCTTGCCGATCGCCTCGCGCAGGGCCTTGGCAAGCTTGTCCTGCTGCGCCTTGGTCAGGGCCTTGGCCGCGCGCACCTCGGCGGTGACGATGCCCTTTGCTTCGGCGATGCGCTCGCGCAGGGCGACGAGAAGCTGCGGCAGCACGAAAAGGCGCCGCCGCTCTGCCATCAGCCCAAGGGTGTTGGTCATCGTCACGCCAAGACCCAGCGCACGGGCCACGGCCGTGATGGCCTTTTCCTGCTCGGCGCGAGAATAGAGAGGCGAAAAGACGAGGTTGCGAAGCTCCTCGCTTTCCTTCAGCGCCGCCTCGAGCGCCGCGATGTCGCTTTCGAGCGCATCGAGGGCCTTGCCTTCGCTGGCCAGGTCGAAAATGGCCGAGGCATAGCGCTGGGCGATGCTGGCTGAGATCGATGCTGGTTCCGACACGTCCACCCTTCCGCTATCGTTGGGCCCTTGGCCGGCGCTGCCGGGTTCAGGGCGATTGTGCGGACACGCTGGCGCGGTCCGCCGGAATTTCGGCGTGGGTGTAGCAGAGGGGGGCACGCACCGCAACACTGTTAGCGGCCCATTTCCGGGGCCAAAACGCCCGAAAAATCGGGCTCTTCCGGCCCCTGCCCCCGCGTGCGACGTTTTGCAGCCCCGGGACGGGCGGGCGAATCTGGGCCGGGGGCGATTCCGCGGGCCCTTGCGACGGCTTCGCCCCCGCCTGACGCCTTGGCGGGCGGGCCGCCGTTCAGACCGGCTCGGGGTTGGCGACGCCTTCGAGGATGCGCATGGGCCGCACCGCCGCGGCAAGTCCCGGGCGGGCCGGCGCGTGGATCTGCTTGGACGCCTCCACCATCAGGACGCCACCCGTGAGCACGCCCGGCAGGCGCCGCCCGACGACCTCGAGCATCGGGCCGGCGCGAAGCCAGAACCGCGCGTGGCTCGGCGGTGCATGCAGAATGGAGAGATGTCGCTCGGGGACGAAGGAATGCGCGCGCAACTGCCCCTCGAGCTGGCCGGCCGTGTAGGGCCTGCCATAGCCGAATGGCGTGCGATCGCTCCGCGCCCAGAGCCCGGCGCGGTTGGGCACGACGAAGAGGACCCGTCCGCCGGGACCCAGAACCCGCCAGCATTCCTCGAGCACCGCGGTCGGCTGCTCGCTGGTTTCGAGCCCGTGGAGAAGGACCAGCCGGTCCACCGATCCGGTCTCGAGCGGCCAGGCCGCTTCCTCGGCAAGGACCGAAACGTTGGGAAGCCCGGCCGGCCACTGCATCACGCCCTGCGGCCCCGGCATCAGGGCAATGACACGACGCGCCTCTTCGAGGAACGGACGCAACAGCGGCACCGCAAAGCCGAAACCCACGACGGTGCGCCCCGCCACATCCGGCCAGAGCTCGACCAGCTTGCCACGGATCGCCCGCTGCGCGGCGCGGCCAAGCCTGCTTCTGTAGTAGAACGCCCGCAGGTCCAGAACGTCGAGATGCATTGCACCTTATCCGCCAATCCGCGACAGTCTCTCGGGCGACACTACAGACAAACGGAGTTCGACGCCATGCCCGCGGAAATCGTCACCATTCCCTGCCTGTCGGACAACTATGCGTTTCTTCTTCGCGACCGCGCCACGGGCGAGGTGGCGCTGATCGACGCCCCCGAGGCCGATCCGATCCTGGCCGAGCTTGACCGGCGTGGCTGGCGCCTCGGCCAGATCCTTCTGACCCATCATCACGCCGATCATGTGCAGGGCGTGGCCGGGATTCGTGCCGCGACGGGTGCCCGCGTCCTCGGCGCCGAGCGCGATGCCCACCGGCTTCCCCCTCTCGACGCGGCCCTCGTGGACGGAAGCCCGGTTGCCGTCGGCGGCATCGAGGGCGCGGTGATCGACGTGCCGGGGCACACGATCGGGCACATCGCCTTCCATTTCCCGGCCGCCGGCGCCGTCTTCACCGCCGACAGCCTGATGGCGCTGGGCTGTGGCCGGCTGTTCGAGGGCACGCCCGAGATGATGTGGACGAGCCTTCTTCGCCTGGCGGCGCTGCCGCCCTCGACGCTGGTATGCTCGGGGCACGAATATACCCTTGCGAACGCGAAATTTGCGTTGACCATTGAACCGGACAATCCCAAACTTATTTCGAGAGCAGAGGCGGTGGCCGAGGCCCGGGCTGAAGGCAGGCCGACAGTGCCGTCGCTTCTGTCCGAGGAACTGGAGACGAACCCGTTCCTGAGAGCCCATCTGCCCGAGGTAAAGGCAGCGCTGGGCATGAGCGGAGCCGACGACGTGGCCGTCTTTGCCGAGATCCGCCGTCGGAAGGACGCCTTTTGATCGCAAGACGCGCGTTTGCGGGCATCGGCGTTGCTTGATCCGAAAAAATTGTAACACCTCGCGCGAAAAGCGCAGGAAGTTGACCAGAAATGTCTTGAAGGAACGGTAACGAAACCGAACCTTAGGACTATACGCGCAAGGCTGGTGGGCGCGACGTTCCGCCAGCCCAAGGAAAGGAGCAGATCGGGTGCCTTCGTTTTCGAACACTCTGGAAAAGGCGATCCACGCCGCCCTGGCACATGCCAACGCGCGGCGGCACGAACTTGCGACGCTCGAGCATCTCCTGCTCGCGCTCATCGACGAACCCGATGCGGCGCGCGTGATGCGGGCGTGCAATGTGGATCTGGACAAGCTGCGCGAGACGCTGCTCGAGTTCATCGAGGATGACCTGTCGACGCTCGTCACCGACGTCGACGGATCCGAGGCCGTGCCCACGGCCGCGTTCCAGCGCGTCATCCAGCGCGCGGCGATCCACGTTCAGTCGTCCGGCCGCCACGAGGTGACCGGGGCCAATGTGCTTGTCGCCATCTTCGCCGAGCGTGAATCCAACGCCGCCTATTTCCTGCAGGAACAGGACATGACCCGCTACGACGCGGTGAACTTCATCGCCCATGGCGTGGCCAAGAACCCCGCCTTCGGCGAAACCCGGCCAGTCACGGGCGCCAAGGACCCCGATGACGGGACCGAGGCCGAGGAGGCCACCACCGAAGAGGCCAAGGACTCGGCGCTTGCCAAGTATTGCGTCGATCTCAACGCCAAGGCGCGTTCGGGGGATGTCGATCCCCTGATCGGGCGCGAGGCCGAGGTCGAGCGCTGCATCCAGGTCCTGTGCCGGCGGCGCAAGAACAACCCGCTTCTGGTCGGCGACCCCGGTGTCGGCAAGACGGCCATCGCCGAAGGACTGGCGCGCAAGATCGTGCAGGGCGAAACGCCCGAGGTCCTGTCGGGGGCGACCATCTACTCGCTCGACATGGGGGCGCTTCTGGCCGGAACCCGTTATCGCGGCGACTTCGAAGAGCGACTGAAGGCCGTCGTGCAAGAGCTCGAGGAGCACCCCGACGCGATCCTCTTCATCGACGAGATCCACACGGTCATCGGCGCCGGCGCCACGTCGGGCGGGGCCATGGATGCGTCGAACCTGCTCAAGCCCGCCCTTCAGGGCGGCAAGCTGCGCTGCATGGGCTCGACCACGTACAAGGAGTTCCGCCAGCACTTCGAGAAGGATCGCGCGCTTTCGCGGCGGTTCCAGAAGATCGACGTCAACGAGCCGTCGATCGAGGATGCCGTGAAGATCCTCCAGGGCCTGAAGCCCTATTTCGAGGAGCATCACGAGATCCGCTACACGCATGACGCCATCAAGACGGCGGTCGAGCTGAGCGCGCGCTACATCCACGACCGCAAGCTGCCCGACAAGGCCATCGACGTGATCGACGAGGCCGGGGCGGCGCAGCACCTCGTGTCTTCGGCCAAGCGGCGCAAGACCATCGGCGCCAAGGAGATCGACGCCGTCGTGGCCAAGATCGCGCGCATTCCGCCGAAGAACATGTCGCGCGACGATGCGGTCGTGCTTCGCGACCTCGAAGGGGCGCTGAAGCGGGTCGTCTTCGGCCAGGACGCCGCCATCGAGGCGCTGTCTTCGGCAATCAAGCTGGCGCGGGCGGGCCTGCGCGAGCCCGAGAAGCCGATCGGCAACTACCTCTTCGCCGGTCCCACCGGCGTCGGGAAGACCGAGGTCGCCCGTCAGCTGGCGGCGACGCTGGGCGTCGAGCTGTTGCGCTTCGACATGTCCGAGTACATGGAGAAACATGCCGTCAGCCGCCTCATCGGCGCGCCGCCGGGCTATGTCGGGTTCGACCAGGGCGGTCTTCTGACCGACGGCGTCGACCAGCACCCGCATTGCGTCCTTCTCCTCGACGAGATCGAGAAGGCGCATCCCGACGTCTTCAACATCCTTCTGCAGGTCATGGACCATGGCAAGCTGACCGACCACAACGGCCGGCAGGTGGACTTCCGGAACGTGATCCTGATCATGACCTCGAACGCCGGCGCGGCCGAGCAGGCAAAGGCGGCCATCGGTTTCGGTCGCGACCGCCGGGAAGGCGAGGATCAGGCCGCCATCGAGCGGACCTTCACGCCCGAATTCCGCAACCGCCTGGATGCGGTCATCAGCTTCGCGCCGCTCTCGAAGGATGTCATCCTTCAGGTCGTCGAGAAGTTCGTCCTTCAGCTCGAGGCCCAGCTCATGGATCGGGGTGTCTCGATCGAGTTGACCCCCGAGGCCGCGGAATGGCTCGGCGAGAAGGGCTATGACGACAAGATGGGCGCGCGTCCGCTGGGTCGCGTGATCCAGGAGGAGATCAAGAAGCCCCTTGCCGAAGAGCTTCTGTTCGGCCGACTGGCCAAGGGGGGCGTCGTGCGCGTCGGCGTCAAGGACGGCGCCATCGACCTCGAGATCCGAGAGCCCGAACGCGCCCAGATCGCGTCGCGCAAGCCGCCCCTTCTGACCGCCGACTGATGTCGGCGGGGGCGGTCGGCGCAGGGGCACTGACGACCCTCATCGCCGCGTCTCTGGCAGGCGCGGCGATGGGCGGTCCCCCAAGGCTGGCCCTGCCGATCGACTGCACCCCGGGGCAGGACTGCTTCGTGCAGAATTTCGTCGACCGCGACCCCGGCCCGGGCGCGGTCGATTTTCTGTGCGGGCCGCTGACCTACGACGGGCACAAGGGCACCGACATCCGCCTGCCATCCCGGGCCGCGATGCGGGCGGGTGTCACGGTCAGGGCCGCCGCGGCCGGTCGCGTGACAGCCGTGCGCGACGGAATGGCCGACGGCGACTATCTGGCGGGAAGAGCGGCCGCGATCGAAGGGCGCGAATGCGGCAACGGTGTCGTCATCGACCACGGCGACGGCTGGGTCACGCAATATTGCCACATGAAGATGGGATCGATCCTGGCGCAACCCGGCCAGCGGGTCGAAGCGGGCACGCCGATCGGCCTTGTCGGCCTTTCGGGCAAGACGGAATTTCCCCATCTGCACATCGCCGTGCGGAAGGACGGCGCCATCGTCGACCCCTTCGACCCCGATGGCGGAAGCTGCGGCACCCCGGCCGAAGGGACGCTCTGGCTCGACGCGCCGCCCTATGTCCCGGGCGCGCTGTTGTCGGCCGGCGTTGCCACGGTGGTGCCCGATTACGAGTCTGTCCGGACGGGAACGCCCCTTCCGGTCGAAAGGGTCGTCCTGGCCGCGGACGCCCCGGCGATCGTCGGCTGGGGCTTTGCCTTCGGGGTGCGCAAGGGCGATCGCATGATCTTCACCATCGATGCCCCCTCGGGCCGCATCTTCGAACACGCGTTGACGCTCGAAAGGCCCCAAGCCCAGGCCTATCGCGCCGCGGGGCGCCGGGCGCCTGCCGGGGGCTGGCCCGCAGGGACCTACCGGGTGTCGGTCGAATTGCGTCGCGGCGACCAGAGCCTTGGCCGCCGAGAGATCACGGTCGAGGTGACGCCCCGCCGGCCCTGAGCCCGGCCCCGTCCCTGGCCCTGCCGCTACCGCTCGGTCAGCTTGAGTTCGATGCGCCGGTTGCGGGCCCGTGCCTCGGGCGTGTCCGAGGGGTCGAGGGGCTGGAACTCGCCAAATCCGGCCGCGGCGAGGCGATTGGGCGGGAAACCGAGTTCGTCGACCATGTAGCGCACCACCGACAGCGCCCGCGCCTGGCTGAGTTCCCAGTTGTCGCGATACCGCGCGCCCGGCACCAGGGGCGTGTCGTCGGTATGCCCGTCGACACGCAGGATCCAGTCGATTTCCGGCGGGATCTCGTCGGCGACATCGAGAAGAATCTCGGCCACGCGGCGGATCTGCTCCCGGCCTTCCGGCGACAGATCGGCCGAGCCGCTCGGGAAAAGGACCTCTGCCGAGAAGACGAAACGGTCCCCGACGATGCGGACACCCTCGCGGCCGGCCAGGACGTCGCGCAGACGGCCGAAGAATTCGGAACGGTAGTTCTCGAGCCTGGCCTTTTCCTCGGCCAGGCGGCGCGCCTCTTCCTCGAGGCGCTTGCGCTCGGCCGCCTCAAGCTCGGCGCGGCGTCGTTCCTCGGCCGCGACCCGGGCCAGGGCCTGGTTGAGCTTCGAGCCCAGAAGCTCGATCTGCACCTTCGCCGCCTTGTCGCGCTCGGCCGCTTCGTCGACAAGGGACTGAAGGCGCTGAAGCTCTGCGCGAAGGGCGGCGACCTGCTGGTTGAGAAGGGCGACCTGGCGCTGTGCCTCGGTCGACCGGCTTCGCGCATCGGCCAGCTCCTTCTCGGCCGCGGCCAGAAGCGCGGCGCGGCGTTCGGCCTCGGTCCGGCGCTTCTCGGCCTCGCTTTCGGCTTCCCGGGCGGCTGCCTCGGCGGCCAGCTTCGCGGCGAGGGCGGCACGAAGCCGTTCGGCAAGATCGCCGGCCTCCTTGCCCTCGGCTTTCAGGGCCGCGTTCTCGGCCGAAAGCTCGGCGACCTTCTTCTCGAGCGCCTGGATGCGCGCCTCGGCCTCGGCCGCTCGCGCCGCCTCGCTCCCGGCCCTTTCCTCGGCTTCGGCGCGCGCACGCTCGGCCTCGGCCTTTGCCGTCTCGAGCCGCGCAAGGGCGGCCTCGATCTCTTGCTGGCTGGCGGCAAGCGTCGCCAGGCGCTCGGCCAGATTGGCGCGCGCGCGCTCGGCGGCGGCCAGAAGCGTCAGGGTTTCCTCGGCCTTCTTGCGCTGTTCTTCGAGTGCAAGGGTCATCGCGGTCAGCTCTGCCTCGGAGTTCTTCAGCTTCTCGCGCAGCGCTTCGGCCGCGGCGGCCTCGGCAAGCCGCTTTCTTTCCTCTTCACTCAACGCCGCCTTCGCGGCATCCAGTTCCTTGCGCAGGGCTTCGGCGGCGGCAGCCTCGGCCAGGCGTGCCTTCTCGGCCTCGGACAGCTTCGCATCCATTTCCTCGAGGCGGCGGCGCAGCACCTCGGCCTCGGCGTCGGCCGCAAGCCTTGCCTTCTCGGCCTCCGACAGCGAGTTCTCGAGCTCGGCGAGCCGCTGTCGAAGGGCTTGGGCCGCCGCCGCTTCGGCCAGGCGTGCCTTCTCGGCCTCGGTCAGGCGGCTGGCCCCCTTCTCGAGCTCGGCCCTCAGCGCCGACGTTGCCTCCCTTTCCTTCTCGAGTTCGGCGGTCAGCGCTGCCGTCTCCTCCCGCTGTTTCTCAAGCTCGGCGCCGAGCGTCGTCGACGCCTCCTTCTCCTTCTCGAGCGCCGCCAGGGCCGCCGAAAGCCGCTCGTCGAGGCTCGCGCTCCGGTCGCTGGCGGCATCGAGCGCTTCGGAGAGCGCGCGAATGCGTTCGGCCATGTCCTTCGTGCGCGACTGGCTTTGCGCAAGCGCTTCGCGCAGCGTGGCAAGGTCGGCCTCGCGCTCGGCGACGCGGGCACGCAGATCCTCGATCAGCGCTTCGAGCGCCTCGCGCCGGGCGGCGGCCAGGCGGGCCTCCTCGGCCTTGGCGTCGATCTCTTCGCGGGCCTTGGCCAGCGCCAGTTCCATTGCCTTCTGTGCCTCGGTCAGCCGGGCAACCTCGGCCTTCGCCTCGGCAAGGCCCGCTTTCAGCGTCTCGCCCTCGGCCCGCGCGGCGTCGCGTTCGGCCAGAAGTGCGGCGACCTGCTCTTCGAAGTTTGCGATCTCGGCCGCCTTGCGGTCGATTTCGGCCCGTTGGGCGGCAAGGCTCGCCTGGAGCGATGCGATGAGGTTCGCCTGCGCTTCGGCATTGGCGCGGGCGTCGGCAAGCGAGGTGTCGAGGCGGGCGATCTCGGACGACAGCTCCCGGTTCCGCTCTCGCTCGAGGCCCAGCGCCTCGGTCAGGCTGGCAACCTCGGCCCCAAGCGCCGCCAGTTCGTCATCCTTGTTCGAGATGGTCTCGCGCAGGACGAACTGGACGATCATGAAGATCGTGAGCACGAACATGAGGACCAGAAGAAGCGCCGTCATCGCGTCGACGAAACCGGGCCAGATATTGGCCGCGAACCGCTGACCGGTGCGTCGCGCAAGCGCCACGGCTCAGCCTCCGTTCCCGTCGGCGCCGCCGCGCTTCGCGATGTCGCGAAGAAGGCGGGTCATGGTGGCAAGGTCGGCGCGGATTTCGTTGACGGCCTCTTCCCGGCCGGACGCGACCTCCTCGAACAGTCGCAGAAGCTGAACGTCGATGGACCGCAGCCGCATCCGCGATTCCGCGTCGACGCCGCCGCCGTCGTGCCGCGTCTCGACGATCGTCGAGATCAGGCGTTCCTGGCCGTCGGCGATGCGGTCGAGCGCTGCAAGCTGCGCCGTCACCGGCGCCTCGATCCGCTCGCCGAGCCGCGCAATCGATTCGGCCAGAAGCCCGAGCCGCTCTTCAAGCGCGGCCCGGCCGGCCTCGGCATGGGCGATGAGATCGCGCATTTCGTCAAGCTGCGTGACCACCCGCTCGAACCCGGCGGCCAGCGTCGCCCCGCCACCCTCACCGTCGCCCGCCGGAATGCCGACCCGCGTGATCGTGGACAGCCAGTCCTCGAGTTCTCGGTAGAAACGGTTCTGACCGTGACCGGCGAAAAGCTCGAGAAGGCCGACGACCAGCGAGCCCGCCAGACCCAGAAGCGACGAGGCAAAGGCCGTCCCCATCCCGCCAAGCTGATGCTCGAGCCCTGACATGAGCCGGCTGAACACCTGCATCGTGTCCTCGCCCGGCCGCGGGTTGAGCGTGCGGATGGTGTCCACGACCGCCGGCACGGTCGTCGCCAGGCCGTAAAACGTGCCCAGAAGGCCAAGGAAAATCAACAGGTTGATGACATAGCGCGTGATGTCGCGCGCCTCGTCCATCCGAATGGCGACGGAATCGAGGATCGACCGCGTGGCCGAGGCAGGGATCTGCAACCGCCCGCCCGTGTCGCGCAACAAGGGCGCCATCGGCGTCAGAAGCCCCGGCACGCGCGTCATCTCGATGCCCGGCCGCTTGGTGGCAAATCCCTCGATCCAGTTGACGGCGCTGAAAAGCTGGATGACCTGCCAGAAGCAGGCCAGGACGCCGATGACGAAGACCAGAAGGATGACCCCGTTCAGAAAGGGGTTGGCCAGGAAGACGGGCGCCACCCGGGGATAGGCGATATAGCTGCCGAACCCGACCGTTGCCAGGATGACGAGCATCGTCATGATCTGGCGGACAGGTTGCGAGAAATGCGGTCGGACCTCGCCCGTGCCTATGGCCATTGATCGGTTCCTCGCCCCGCTGACCCTACGGTTCTTGCCTCGCCGACGACCCTATCGCCGGCGCGGCGGCTAAACAATCCGGCAAATGCGCCGCGTCAGGACCGGCCATCGCCCGCAAGCTCGCGAACGCGCCGGGCAAGCCACGACAGGTCCGGGTCCGCGATCCCAAGTTCTTCGAGATGCGCGACCGTGTTCCAGAGATAGTCCCGGTTCGGTCCGTTCCGCCCCCGGGCCCGGGCGATCATTTCGGCCTGCGCCTCCGGGTCGAGGCGGCCGCAATACTGCTCGTGCGCGCGGTCGATGACGTAGGTCACCGCCCGAAGCCGGCGCCCGTCGGCCAGGGTCACCGGCAACCGCACCTCCTTGTAGGCGTCCGAGACGAGCTCTCGGGCCCGCAGATAGGCAAGGGTTTCCTCGGCATGGGCGGCCGGGGGGCGCATCGCAACGCCCTCGCAGAAGGCGCCGGCCTGCCGGTCGAGCGCCAGGACAAGGCCGGGGTCCTCTCGGCTGCCGCGATAGTGAAAGGAAAGCATGCAGAACGACCGGTGGTAGCCTTCGAGTCGGGCAAGCACCCGTTCGGCCACCGGAAACCCCGGATCCCAGAGCAGCGATCCGTAGCCGAATATCCAGAGCGCGTCTTCCGTCACATCTATGGTCCTGGTCACGTCCCGGCTCTATATAGGGCACGCTTGGAAAAGGATAGCGGCAATGCTCAGGCGAATGCAGATCGTGGCGGTCCTTGCCGTCGGGGCGCTTGCGGTTTGGACGGCGTGGTGGTGGACCGCCTCGGCGGCGAAGGAGCGCGCGCTTGCCGCAGCCATCCACGAGGCGGAAAGCCGCGGCTGGCGCGTCGAGACCGGCGACATCGACGTCGGCGGCTACCCCTATCGCTTCGACACCGAGTTCCGGGCCCTCGCGGTCACGGCGCCGGGCCATGCCCTGGCGTGGGAAGCGCCGTGGTTCCGCGTCTCTGCGCTTGCCTACAATCCCGCCCACCTCATCGCCATGTGGCCGAAGCACCAG
>RFGD01000089.1 GCA_003696705.1 Alphaproteobacteria bacterium
CCGAGCTACACGAAGGTTTTCGCCCAGTCGCTCATTCGCCACGCCGAGGTTGACGAGAAGATCGTTGCCGTGACGGCGGCGATGCCTGACGGCACGGGCCTCAACCTCTTTGCCGAGCGTTTCCCGCGCCGCGCGTTCGATGTCGGCATCGCCGAACAGCATGCCGTCACCTTCTCGGCCGGGATGGCGGCCGGGGGGCTCAGGCCGTTCTGCGCCATCTACTCGACCTTCCTTCAGCGAGGCTACGATCAGGTGGTGCACGACGTGGCCGTCCAGCGGCTGCCGGTGCGCTTCGCGATCGACCGGGCCGGGCTGGTCGGTGCCGACGGGCCGACCCATGCCGGCAGCTTCGACATCGCGTTTCTTTCGAACCTTCCGGGCTTCGTGGTCATGGCGGCCGCCGATGAAGCCGAACTTGTGCACATGGTGGCGACCGCCGCCGCCATCGACGACCGTCCGTCGGCCTTCCGTTTCCCCCGGGGCGAGGGCGTCGGAGTCGAACTCCCCGAGCGGGGCGAGCCGCTCGAGATCGGCCGCGGGCGCATCATTGCCGAGGGCGATCGCGTCGCCATCGTGAGCTTCGGCGCCCGCCTTGCCGAAGTGCAAATCGCCGCCGAGGCGCTTTCGCAACGCGGGATCAGGCCGACCATTGCCGACGCCCGGTTCGCCAAGCCGCTTGACCGGGAACTGATCCTGCGACTTGCCGCCGAGCATGAAGCCCTGATCACCATCGAGGAAGGGGCCGTCGGCGGTTTCGGCAGCCATGTCGCGCAACTCCTTGCGAACGAGGGCGTTTTCGACCGCGGGCTTCGGTTCCGTTCGATGGTCCTGCCCGATCGCTTCATCGATCAGGCGACGCCAGCCGAGATGTATGCCGAGGCGGGCCTGACCGCTGCGGATATCGAAGCCCGTGTCCTCGAGGCACTGGGCATCGCGGCCATACGCTCTCGCCGGGCCTAGCGGTTCCCGAGCCGGTATTCGACGAATTCCGTCGTCTGGAAGAACTTCTGGTTGTCGTCCGAAATCATGAGAAGCCGGAGGGCGCCGGCGGCGTCACGCCAGACGGAAATCCCCTCGAGATTGTCGTGCGTCCCCGTCGCCGTCTCGAGCTCGACGCGCTCGTCCGAGAGGCGCGAGGGGCCGATGCGGAAGCTTCGCACCCGGGTCGCGAACCCGAATATGCCGCTGAAGGCGCGCTCGAGGAGGTAGAGCCGCCCATCGGGGCCGATGTCAGCGCCGACGGGGCGAAAGCGGCTGCCCCGCCGCGGCACCGTGAAGGGCAGGCTCCAGGCACCGGCGCGGAAGCGAAAGACCGGGATGCCGCTTTCGGTGCCCGACCATTTCTCGGGGATGGCCAGGATCGCGCCGTCGCGGTCGATGGCCAGGGCCTCGAGCGAGGCATTGCCGACAAGGCGCCGAAACGCCGGCGGCCGGGGAAGCCACGCCGCCCGGGCGCCGGCCTTGCGATACCACCAGACCCGGTGGAAACCCTCGAACGAGACGAAGATGCGCCCATCCGGCGCGATGGCGAGCCCTTCGGCATCGGCGCGGGGGCCTTCCATGCGGTTGCCCTCGGTATCGCGCAATGGCCAGGCCCGCAGGTCGGCAAGGCCGCTGATCCGGCCATCCGTCCGCAAGAGCCGGCCCGCATAGAGCCGCCCGCGGTCAGAAATGGCCCAGAAGCTTGTGCCGTCCGCCGAAACCTCGAGCCCCGACAGCCCGCCAAAGCCGGGCGCCGACGATCGCCAGACATGGCGCCCGAGATACTCGGCGCCCTTGACGGGGCGATCCGCGCGCGTCGGGATCGCCGCAACGACAGCGGCCAGAAGGCCAAGCCCGAGCGTGACCAGGGCCGCATGGACCAGGCTGGCGCGCGCGACAGTCATCGCCCTGCCAGAACGCCCCGGCAGGCCGCGGGCAGATCGCCCAGCGTGAACTCGCTGGCGCGTTTGCGCCGGGGGCCGTCGGCGCGCCCGGGCTTTCGGGGTCTCGCCAGCGCCTCGAGATAGTCGGTGACCCACCAGCGCAGCGTTTCGTCGCAGCCGTCACCACCTTTCGACAGTTCGCGGACGCCGGGCGTCTGGGTCTCGCACAGGCTTGCCCCGGGCGGACATTTCAGGCGGACGTGAAAGTGGGTGTCATGGCCGTAGAATGGGCGGATCTTCTGAAGCCACGCCCGGTCCCGTCCGGCGGTCCGGCACATCTCGATCTTCACGGCGGCCGCGACGAAGATGCGGTCGACCGCCGGGTCCTTGGCGGCCGCCTTCAGGACGCGCATGTGGCGGGGCGTCCAGTTTGCGTTCACGCGCCGCTGGTCCCTTGTCCTGACCGAGATCGAGCTGATCGTCTCTCGCTCGGCCCGTGAAAGGTCGAGCCGTCGCGGCGGCAGCATCCAGATGTCGGCGTCCAGCCCGATCTGATGCGACCGATGTCCCGATGGCATCGGCCCGCCGCGCGGCTGGCTCAGATCTCCGACATAGATGCCCTTCCAGCCGGCGTCCTGCGCGGCGCGCGCAAGGCGCCCGATGAAGGCGATCAGCGCCGGATGGCCCCAGTTGCGGTTCCGGCTGGGCCGCATCACCTGCCAGCCGGGGCCCGACTCCGGCAAGCGCATTCCCCCGGAAAGGCAGCCGCGCGCGTAGCTTCCGATCGGCATCGGTGGCTGCGGCGATGCCGTGCGCTGTGCCGCGAAGGCACGCGCAGCATTCGTCGCGCCGGCATGGGCGGGCGCTGCAAGACCGAGCGCCAGGAGAACCCCGATCAGGCGCCGGGCTGCGGCGACCATCTTTCCTGTCCTTCACCTTCGGGGTCGACGCCGCGAAGAAGCCACGCGCTGAGAAGAAAGAGGGCGATCAGCGGCGACACGCCCCAGACCTGGCTTCCCGTCGCGGCGGTCATCGCGGCGATGCTGGCCGGCGCCAGAAACGACGTCGCCTTCCCCGTCAGCGCATAGAGCCCGAAGGCTTCGGTCATGCGGGCGGGATCGGCCTGGCGCACCAGCATCGTCCGTGAAGAGGCCTGCAGCATGCCGCCGGCGGCACCGACAAGGATCCCGCAAACATAGAAGGCAATGTCGGGAAGGTGCGACCCGGGCCCGACCGGAAGCCCGAAAACCGACTCGCGCGAAATGAGGACCACCGCCACCGCGACGATGGTGAGCGTGGCAATGGCCCCCGCGATGACCGGCTTCGGCCCGAAGGCGCGGTCGATGCGCCCGCCGACCCAGGCAAAGACGGCGCCGGCAATGACCGCGAGGATGCCGAAGACGCCGACATCGACCACCGACCATTCGAGAACGCCACGCGCATAGATGCCGCCGAAGGCGTAGAAGCCGTTGAGCGCGTCACGATAGAACATCGATGACAGGAGAAAGGCCATCAGGCTCTGCCGGCGCGGCAGAAGGCGAAGCGTCCGCCCCAGATCCGCAAGCGCCTGGCGCACGCTTGCGCCCAGGGGCTCTTGCCGGGGAGCGGCGGGCGGCACTTCTCGGACCCAGGCGAAGAAGGGGATCATGAAGACGACATACCAGGCTGCGGTCAGCGGCCCGACAAGGCGCGTGCCCTCGCGTGTCTCGGGGTCAAGACCGAAGGCCGGCGGGCGGCCCAGAAGCGTCACGCCATCGGCGTTTTCGGCAAGGTAGAGAAGGACGACGACAAGCGACACCAGTCCGCCCACATACCCGAAAGCCCAGCCCGAGCCCGAGATGCGGCCGATCTCCTCCTTCGGGCCCAGGCCCGGCAACATCGCGTTCGTGAAGATGGTCGCGAATTCCATCCCCACAAGGCCCAGCGCGAACAGGGCAAGGATCCACCACACGTCCCCCATGCCGGGATAGGCAAACCAGAGCGCCGCCGACCCGGCGACATAGAGGACGGAAAACACGACGATCCAGGGCATGCGCCGGCCGGTCGTGTCGGCAATGGCGCCAAGGATCGGCGCGAGGATGGCGATGACGAACCCGGCCGCCGCCAGGGTCCAGCCCCACATCTCTTGCGCCTTGGCCGGATCGCCGACGACGGTGGCAAAATAGGGCGCAAAGACGAATGTCAGAAGGAGCGTGTTGTAGGGCTGGCTCGCGAAATCGAAAAAATACCAGCCCCATATCCGCTTGCTCGCCGACGGCGTGGCCATGCCTGCCCCTTTCCTGCGCCTGCTTCAGGCGATGAAAGCCCGCCGGCGCGCGCTTTGCAAGCCTTTCGCGCGCCTGTCAGGCGGCTTCCGACGAGGTCACGACATCCGTCATCGGCGGCCAGGGGCGCTTGGCCTCGGCCTCGATCCAGGCCTCGACCCAGCCGGGCAGCGGGGGCGGCGGCCCCTCGTGGCCCAGCGCCTTGGCAAGCTTCCACGTCGGCACGATCCCCTCGGCATCCGTGACCGCCGAGCGGTAGAGGCTGTGCGAAGTGCACTCACCGCGCCGCCACATGCTCTGCTCGATGTAGAGAAAGCGCGCGTCCCACCCCACGCAGCGGCTGCGCATCTCGATCCGGTCGAAGGCGCGGACGCGACGGCGATAGCGCACCGTCGCGCCGGCAATCGTCAGACCCCATCGGTTTTCGCGCAGCACGCGAATGAGGCCGACGCGCCCGGCCAGCGGCAACCGCCCCATGTCATAGAGCGTCAGGGTGCGGCCGTTGTTGAGCTCGCGCCAGATATCAAGATCCCAGGGCCAGCAGATGTGGTGCGAGACATGCGTGCCCAGAAGCGGCAGCGGGGGATCCTTCCGGTGGAGCCAGAACTGGGTCATCAGTCGGAATACGGGATACATCGGGTCCTGCCCCTTTCACGTTTCCGCTCCGGCTTGGCGCGCCCATGCCGCGGCGTCAAGGGCGACGGCGCGTCAGCCGAACGCCAAGCTTGTGTTCACGCAATCGCGCGACTACCTAGGGCGCGGTCGCAATGTCGGAGGGCAGCATGGTCTCGGTTCTTCAGATCCTTCTCATGGTCCTGAGCGTGGTGAAGTTTCTCATCTTCGCCCATGTCATCATGAGCTGGCTCGTCAGCTTTCAGGTCCTGAACCTGCGCCAGCCGCTTGTGGCACAGATCTGGCACGGCCTTGGCCGGTTGCTCGAGCCCATCTACCGGCCGATCCGGCGCATCCTGCCGCCCATGGGCGGGCTGGACCTTGCGCCCCTGGTGGCGCTTCTTGGCGTCTACGCGATCGAGATCATCATTCGCAACAACATGCCCTACGCCTTCTACTGACAGGCTACTGAAGGGCTACTGACGGGGCGCGGACGGGCGTCTTCCCTTGCGCGGCCGGGTTTCCTATCGTGGGGGTCGGCCCGAGAGGAGGAACGCGATGCCGACCGAGCCCGTCACGACACACGCGGCCGAAGAGGACCCGCGCAATCGCCACATCCGCATCTGGGTGAACGGACGTATCGTTCCCAGGGCGGAAGCCGTCGTTTCGGTCTATGATTCGGGCTTTCTTCTTGGCGACGGCGTGTGGGAAGGGATCCGTCTTCACAAGGGCCGATGGATGTTCCTGGACGAACACCTCGACCGGCTTTTCGAAGCGGCGCGGGCCATCGACCTCGACATCGGCACCGACCGACACGGGCTTGCCGCCGCGCTGGAAGAAACGCGGGCGGCAAACGACATGCGCACCGATGTCCACGCCCGCCTGATGGTCACGCGCGGCGTCAAGTCGCGGCCTTTCCAGCACCCTTCGCTGTCCCGGTCCGGACCGACGACGGTCATCATCATGGAGCACTCGCGGCCAACGCTGCCGCGGCCGGTCCGCCTTGCCACGGTTCCCCATATCCGGGGCCTTCCGATGAGCCAGGATCCGAAGCTCAACACTCATTCGAAGCTCAACTGCATCCTGGCCGGGATCGCGGCCGAAAAGGCGGGTGCCGACGAAGCGCTCATGCTGGACGTGCACGGTTTCGTCAACACGACCAACTCGTGCAACTTCTTCATCGTCCGCAAGGGAGAGGTCTGGACCTCGACGGGGGACTATTGCCTCAATGGCATCACCCGCGGAAAGGTCATCGCGCTCTGTCGCGAGCATGGCATTCCGGTCCAGGCCCGCAATTTCTCGCTTGTCGAGGCCTACGGCGCCGATGAAGCCTTCCTGACGGGAACGTTCGGCGCCACGACGCCGGTGTCCGAGATCGACGGCCGACCGATCGGCGGGGGCGGCATGGGGCCCGTCACGCGGCGCATCCGGGAGCTTTACCACGAGCTTCTGGACCAGGAGGCCGGGGCGTGACCGCGCCCTTGCGCATCGCCATGTGGTCGGGTCCGCGGAACATCTCGACGGCCCTGATGTACAGCTTTGCCCAACGTCCCGACTGCGCGGTGACGGACGAGCCGTTCTACGCCGCCTTCCTTGCCGCCACCGGCGCACCGCATCCGATGCGCGACGAGGTGCTGCGCCACCAGCCGACGGATCCGAAGGCCGTCATCGCCCACATCACCGGGCCGGTGCCCGGCGGGCGGCCGCTGTGGTATCAGAAGCACATGGCCCATCACATGGTGCCCGAATTCGACCTGTCATGGACCGCCGGTTTCGCCAACGTGTTCCTCATCCGCCATCCCGCGCGGGTCATTCGAAGCTATGCCGCACGGCGCGAGGCCTTCGAGGCCGCGGATCTGGGCTTCGCGCAGCTCCATCGCCTGTTCGACCACATTGCCGAGCGGACGGGAAAGGTGCCGCTCGTCGTCGATTCGGCGGACATCCGCCGCGACCCGGGCAACACCCTTGCACTTCTGTGCCAGGCCCTTGGCATCGTCTGGGACGCCCGCATGCTGCGCTGGCCCGCGGGCGGCAACGCCGCCGACGGCGTGTGGGCCCGGCACTGGTATGGGTCGGTGCATCGGTCGACCGGCTTTTCGGGAGCGGAAGGCCCCCTGCCCCCTTTGGACCCCCGTTTCGCACCAATCCTGAAGACGGCCTTGCCCCATTACGAGGCCCTGTCAACGCATGCCATCGGCCGACAGGGCGTGACCTGAAGACCATACTGCGAACCGGGACTGTGGCAGCTCCACCACGGCGCCATCGATTCATCGAATTTTCGCCTCATTGCACTGACAAGAAGAATGGAAAGCCGGGGTTCTCGCCCCGGTGCCTGCCTGCGCGGGCGGTTCGAACCGAGGGGTGTGACCGGGTCAATGGGCTACAATATCGAGGACGTCAGCGGCAACAGCACCGGCGGGCCGGACCAGTTCACCTTCACGCTGGACCTTACCGTGCCCGGTGCGTCGACCGTGACGGGCGACTTCGACGAGGTTCCGCTGTTCGGCGGCGGGGGTGGCGGCGAGGCGCCCGGCGGCTATGTCTTCTCGGCTCTTTCGAATCCTGCGCTTGGCACGCTTGCAGCCGACGGCACGACGGGACAGTTCACCTTTACCGTCGACCGCGCCGCCGTCATGGCCACGGGCTCCGCTCAGACCGTCAGTTTCACGGTGACGGGATATGGTAGCGGCGGGAACATCGACACCGACACGGTCTTCATCAACATTCTGATCTGCGTCGCGCGCGGCACGCTTGTCGACACCCCGTCGGGCCCCCGACCGGTTGAGACGCTTTCCACGGGCGACGCCGTCCTTACCGCCGACGGCCGGGCCGAGCGCATCCTTTGGATCGGCTCGCGCAGGCTTGGCTCGGAGGAACTTGCGCGCGCGCCAGAGCTTCGGCCGGTGCAGATTGCCGCCGGCGCGCTGGGCGACGGGCTGCCGCGGCGGTCGCTTCTCGTTTCGCCGCAGCATCACGTCCTGATCGACGGCTGGCTGGCCGAGCTTGTCACCGGACAGGACGGCGTTCTGGTGCCCGCCCACCGGCTTGCCGACGGCCGCCGCATCAGGCGCGTCCTGCCGCAAGAGGGCGTCGAATATTTCCACGTCCTTCTCGACCGGCACGAGATCATCCTGACCGAAGGCCTGCCGACCGAAAGCTTCTATCCCGGCGCCTATGCGCTGGCCGGGCTGACCACGAAGGCGCGCACATCGCTGTTTCACGCCGTGCCCGGACTAGCCTTCGACCCCGAAAGCTATGGCCCGCCCGCCTGCGCCGTTGCCAGCCGGGACGAAGCCCGGGTCATCGCAGCGCGGCTCGGGGCCGGCCGAGCCAAGCGGGAAAGGATCGCCGCATGACCGTCCTTCGCGACATGAAGGGCCAGGCGTTGCCGCCCATCGAAGCGCCCTCGGCCGAGACGCTCCGGGCCTATGGCGACGCGATGTTCCTTGCCTTCCGCAGCGGGCGGCACGTCACCATGCCGGTGGCCATGCTGCGCGCCGCCCTGGAGCCGCCGCTCGTGCTCGGCCAGTATCGGATCTTCCGCTTCGACGATGTGCCGCGGGGCATGTTCACCTGGGCGCGGCTCAGCGAGGAGGCCGAGCGCCGCTACGTCGCCGGGGGTCAGCTTGCCCCCGAAGACTGGCGATCGGGTGAACGCCTCTGGCTCATCGACATCATCGCCCCCTATCGCGGCATGGCGGCGGGCATCGCACGCTGGGTGATGAAGTCCGGCAACGTGACCGATGCCGACTTCCGCTTCCGGCGCGTCGAGGGCGCGCGCGACACCCGCCGGATCGTCGAGGTCGATTTCCGCCGCCCCCGCAAGGCACGGATCCTGACGCCTGCGGATTTCGGCGTGACGGGCTGAGCGCTCAGCCGCCCTTCCGGCGCCGGTTGCGGGTCGCCAGCAGGCGAAGCCGCAGCGCATTCAGGCGGATGAACCCTTCGGCGTCCTTCTGGTCGTAGGCGCCGGCGTCGTCTTCGAAGGTCACATGCGCTTCGGAGTAGAGCGAGTTCTCCGACCAGCGACCGACCGTTCGCGCCGCGCCCTTGTAAAGCTTCAGCCGCACGGTGCCCGACACGAATTCCTGGCTGCGATCGATCGCCGCCTGGAGCATCTCGCGCTCGGGGCTGAACCAGAACCCGTTGTAGATGAGCTCGGCGTAGCGGGGCATCAGCTCGTCCTTCAGATGCGCCGCGCCGCGGTCAAGGGTGATCTGCTCGATCCCGCGATGGGCCTCGAGCAGGATCGTGCCCCCCGGGGTCTCGTAGATTCCCCGCGACTTCATGCCGACGAAGCGGTTCTCGACCAGATCGAGCCGCCCGATGCCGTGCTTGCGCCCGTATTCGTTCAGCGTGGTCAGCACGGTCGCCGGCGACATCTCGACGCCGTTGATGGCGACCGCGTCCCCCCGCGCGAATGTCACCTCGACATATTCCGGCGTGTCGGGCGCATCCTCGGGGTTCACGGTGCGCTGATAGACATAGTCGGGCGCTTCCTTTGCCGGATCCTCGAGCACCTTGCCTTCCGAAGACGTATGCAGAAGGTTCGCATCGACCGAGAACGGCGCCTCGCCGCGCTTGTCCTTGGCGATCGGGATCTGGTGCGCTTCGGCGAACTCGAGAAGCCGGGTCCGGCTGGTCAGGTCCCATTCGCGCCACGGCGCGATGACCTTGATGTCGGGGTTGAGCGCGTAGGCGGCAAGTTCGAAGCGGACCTGATCGTTGCCCTTGCCCGTCGCGCCATGGGCGATGGCGTCGGCACCCGTTTCCTCGGCGATCTCGATAAGGCGCTTCGAGATGAGCGGCCGGGCAATGGACGTGCCGAGGAGATAGAGCCCCTCGTAGACGGCGTTGGCGCGGAACATCGGGAAGACGAAGTCGCGCACGAACTCCTCGCGCAAGTCCTCGATGTAGATGTTTTCCGGCCGGATGCCGAGCATCTCGGCCTTCTGGCGTGCCGGCTCAAGCTCTTCGCCCTGCCCAAGGTCGGCCGTGAAGGTCACCACCTCGCATCCGTACTCGACCTGAAGCCACTTCAGGATGATCGACGTATCCAGCCCGCCCGAGTAGGCAAGCACAACCTTCTTCGGCTTGGTCATGGGTCCCACGCTCCGCTTTCCGGTGCCCCGCCGGGGGCGTTCCTCGGGCGGTTTATTTCCTTTGCGTCATCGCCACAAGGGGGGCGGGCCGGACGACGCGTCGAAGCGACGCGCCCCCTGCGTACGTGCGCGCGGGCGCGCCGGGATGGGTGGAAACGCGCCGCGCCAGTCGCTAGGGTCCCGCCATGAGCGATTTTCTTCAAGGGGCAAGGGCAGCCGAAGCGGCCCTTCGGTCGGTGTTCCCGCCAACACCGCTTCAAAGGAATGCCCATCTTTCCGAACGGTTCGGCGCCGAGATCCTTCTCAAGCGCGAGGATCTGACGCCCGTCAGGTCCTACAAGATCCGTGGCGCCATGAATGCGATGCGCAAGGCGTTGGCGCGCGCCCCGGAAAGTCGCCGGTTCGTGTGTGCCAGCGCCGGCAACCACGCCCAGGGTGTCGCCTACATGTGCCGGCATCTGGGCGTCGAGGGCGTCATCTTCATGCCTGTGACGACGCCCGGCCAGAAGATCCAGAAGACGCGGACGTTCGGCGGCGACAATATCGAGATCCGCCTGACGGGCGACTACTTCGACGATACGCTGGCCGCCGCAAAGGCCTATTGTGCGGCCGAAGGGGCGCATTTCCTGGCACCCTTCGACGATGCCGACGTCATCGAGGGTCAGGCGTCCGTCGCGGTAGAGATACTGGACGCGCTTGGGGCCGCGCCGGATGTTCTCGTGCTGCCGGTCGGCGGCGGCGGGCTCGCGGCGGGCGTCGTCTCGGCCATGGATGCGGCCGGCGCCAGGACCCGCCACGTCTTCGCCGAACCGCGGGGCGGGGCAAGCCTGGCCGCCGCCCTTGCCGCCGGCCATCCCGTGACGCTGCCTTCGGTCGACAACTTCGTCGATGGCGCCGCCGTGGCGCGGGTCGGCGATCTGCCCTTCGTCACGCTCTCTCGTTTCCGTCCCGAAGATGTCGTTGCGGTGCCCGAAGACCGGCTGTGCACGACAATCCTTGACATGCTGAACGTCGAGGGCATTGTGCTCGAACCCGCCGGCGCGCTTTCGGTCGACGCGCTTCAGGACGTCGCGTCGGCAGTTCGCGGCAAGCGGGTCGTCTGCGTGACCTCAGGCGGCAATTTCGACTTCGAGCGCCTGCCCGAGGTCAAGGAGCGCGCACTGAAGTTCCGGGGGGTGAAGAAATATTTCATCCTTCGCATGCCCCAGCGGCCGGGGGCGCTGCGCGAGTTCCTTCAGCTCCTTGGCCCGAACGACGACATCACCCGTTTCGAATACCTCAAGAAATCGGCGCGCAACTTCGGTTCCGTGCTCATCGGGATCGAGACGTCCGAGCCCGCGGCGCTTCAGACCCTTGCCGAGCGCATGCGCGCGGCCGGTCTTGTCTTCCGCGACATCACCGAAGACGAGGTTCTGGCCGAGTTCCTTATCTGATCGGGGAACTGCTAGGCCGCAGCCGTCTGCAGCGCCCGGCGCAGCGCCTCTTGCCCTTCCTCGAAGCGCGCCCTGATCGCGGCCGGATCGACCGAATCGGGTGCACCGGCCGACACCGCCCGCTCGCCCTCGGCACAGGCGCCGGCAAGCGACGCCAGTCCAAGGTTGAGCGCGCAGCCCTTGATGAAATGCAGGGTCGCGGCAAGCTCATCCTCGCCCTCGGCGGCAGAAAGGCGGTCAACGGCCTCGGCAACCTCCTCAAAGAAAATTTCGACAACCTCGGCCAGATCGTCTTCGCCGATCTCGGCCTTCAGTTCATCCACGCGTTTCCAGTCCATGATTTCTTCCGTTCAGCTTCGCCCCGACCAGGGACGGTACGCCCCTTCGGTTAACGACATGTAAGCGCCGCCGTTCACCAGCGGTTAAGTCCCGCCGCCTAAGGTCACCGAAGCGGGACAGGGAACATGCAGGTCATGACGGGGAGCATCGAAAGCATTCTGAAAAGCGGGGATTCGCGGCCTGACGGGCCCGAACACGCGATTCGCCGCGCCCTCGTCGTCGACGACAGCCGGGGACAGCGTCGCATCCTGGCCGCCTCCCTCCGCAAGTGGGGTATCGACGCGATCGAGGCCGAGGATGGCTTCGAAGCGCTTGATTTCCTTTCCCGGTCTTCCGTCGATCTCATCGTCTCGGACTGGGAGATGCCGGGGATGTCCGGCGTCGACTTCTGCCGCACGTTCCGCGACCGCGAGGGTCCCGAGTATACCTATTTCATGCTGCTGACCTCGAAGACCAGCAAGGGGGCGATCGCCGACGGTCTGCAGGCAGGCGCCGACGACTTCCTGTCCAAGCCGTTCTCTCCGGAAGAGCTTCGGGCGCGGATCCACGCGGGCGAACGGATCCTTGCCATGCAGCGGGAGATGACGCGCAAGAACGCGCTTCTCTCGAACGCGCTGACCCGCATCCGCGACCTTTACGCCGCGCTGGACCGCGATCTTGTGGAAGCGGGCAAGCTGCAGCGTTCGCTGGTCCGCGACCCGGTGCGAAAGTTCCCCGGTGGACAGATTGCGATGCGCCTCCGGCCGTCGGGGCATGTCGGGGGCGATCTTGTGGGCTCGTTCCCGGTCGGCGAGGACGTTGTCGGCATCTTTTCTATCGACGTATCAGGGCATGGCGTGACCTCGGCGATGATGACGGCGCGCCTTGCCAGCCTCCTGACGGCCGGGGACGTCAGCCAGAACATCGCGATCCGGAAAGGCCCCGGGGGCGCCCCGGAGGCCCGCCCGGTCGACGAGACGGTGGCCGCGATCGACCGGCTGTTGCAGACCGAGATCGCCAGTGACATCTACGTGACGATGGTTCTTGCCGTCGCTGACCTGCAGACCGGCGAGGTCACGCTGTGCCAGGCGGGGCACCCGCCGCCCCTGGTGCAGCGGGCCGACGGCTCGGTCCAGGCCGTGGGGGACGGTGGCATGCCCGTCGGGCTCGTCCCCGGCGCCTTCTTCGAAAGCTTCGGGCTGGTGCTCCACCCCGGAGATCGGCTTCTCCTCTACACCGACGGCGCCACCGAGGCGGTTGACCGCTCTGGCGCCGAGCTTGGGGAAGATGGCCTCGCCCGCATGCTCGAGGGCGCGCGCGCCCTCCGTGGCCTTGACCTTTTGTCCCATCTCGAAGCGGGGGTTCTCGGTTTCGCCGGCTCGGACACCCTGGCCGACGATCTGTCGCTCCTCGTGCTCGAGGTCGGCGACTGAAGGGCGCCCTTTCGCGTGGCTGCCTTGGTGCGGCGGTTGCGGCGCCTATATAGTCGCGGTATGCCACCAGTCACGGCACAGGGAACCTCCATGACACTCGGCTCGAAAATCGCCTGGGACGACACGGTCCTTCCGTTTCAACTCGACCGCACGGACATCCGCGGCCGGGTGGTGCGACTCGACTCGGTCCTTGACGAGATGCTTCGTCAGCACGATTACCCCCCCGAGGTCGAAGCCCTACTCGCCGAGGCGGCGCTTCTCACCGCGCTCATCGGCCAGGCGATCAAGCTTCGCTGGAAGCTCTCGCTCCAGATTCGCACCAACGGGCCCGTTCGGCTGATTGCCACAGATTTCTTCGCCGCCCGCGACGACGGCCGCCGCGCACGGATGCGCGCCTATGCAAGTTTTGACGCCGAGGGCATTCGCCCGGGCGCGACGGCGGCCGAGCTTCTCGGCGAAGGGGGGTATTTCGGGATCCTGATCGACCAGGGCCCCGGGACGCTTCCCTATCAGGGCATCACCCCCATTGCGGAAGGCTCGCTCAGCCGCAGCGCCGAGACCTATTTCGCTCAGTCCGAGCAGCTTCCGACGCGGTTCGCGCTCGGCTTCGCGCGCGAGGGGACACCGAAGTCGAGCCACTGGCGCGGTGGCGGGATCATGCTTCAGGTCATGCCGAAGACCGCGCCGAAGGACCTTCCCGAGGGCGGCTCCGGAGAGGGGGGTCTTCTTGGCGCGGGCGACATCCTGAGCGGTGATGCGGCCGAGGACTGGTCCCGGACCAACATGCTGCTCGACACGGTCGAAGCGGACGAACTTGTCGGGCCCGACGTCCAACCGACCGAACTTCTCGTCCGTCTGTTCCACGAAGAGGGACCGCGCGTCTTCGACCCGCAACCCGTTGCATTCGGGTGCACCTGCTCGGAAGCCCGCGTGCGCGAGACGCTTTCGAACTTCTCGCGCGCGGAGGTCGCCGAAATGACGACGGACGAGGGAACCCTGACCGCCGACTGCCAGTTCTGCGGCGCGCATTACGTCCTCGACCCCGACACGGTCGGTGAAGACGCACCGCGAAAACCCGGGGGCGACGGCGATGGACCTGCCGACGAACGGGACTGACATCGCCGAATTTCTGGCGCGCGCCATCGCGGTTCGGACCCAGGGTTCGTCCGATTTCGATCTCAACCCGGATTATCGGCCGCCGGCGCACCGCAAGCTGCGGCCGGCGGCGGTCCTCGTGCCCGTTCTGGCGACGAAGGCCGGCCCCCGGGTCTTGCTGACCAAGCGGGCGTCCGGGCTCAAGCATCACCCCGGCCAGATCGCCTTTCCGGGCGGCAAGCTGGACGACACGGACGCGGATGCGCGCGCCGCCGCCCTTCGCGAAGCATCCGAGGAGATCGGCCTTCCACCGTCGCTCGTCGAAGTCATAGGGGAACTGCCGACACACGAAACCGTCACGGGCTTTTCCGTTACCCCAGTCCTCGGCGTCGTTCGTGCCGCCTTCTCGCCGAAGGCGCAACTTTCTGAAGTCGCAGAGATTTTCGACGTTCCGCTGGCGCATGTCGCGGCAACCTGCAACTTCTCCGTCCAGGCCCGCCGCTGGCGGGGCAACTGGCGACGCTACTACACCGTCCCGTGGGGGCCCTATTACATCTGGGGTGCCACGGCGCGCATCTGCCGAAACCTTGCCGAGGGTGTGGAAGCCGTATGCCGAAAGTGAACGCCGACTGGATGAACGACCCGGCGACCCGCCGGGTCATGCGCGCGCTTCGCGAGGCCGGGCACCAGGCCTATTTCGTGGGCGGCTGCGTCCGAAACGCCCTTCTGAAGCTGCCGGCGACGGACATTGACATTGCAACCGACGCCACGCCGGACGAGGTCATGGCTGCCGCCAGGGCTGCCGGCCTCAGAACCGTTCCGACCGGCGTCGACCACGGGACGGTCACGGTCATTGCCGACCAGAGGCCCTTCGAGGTCACGACCTTCCGCCGCGATGTCGAGACCGACGGCCGCCGGGCGGTCGTCGCCTTCGCCCGCACGATGGCCGAAGACGCGGCCCGGCGCGACTTCACGATCAACGCGCTCTATGCCGACGAGAACGGCGAGGTGCTGGACCCGACGGGACAGGGACTTCAGGATCTTGCCGCGCGACGCATCCGTTTCATCGGCAACCCCGACGACCGCATTCGAGAGGATTATCTGCGCATCCTGCGGCTGTTTCGCTTTCACGCCTGGTACGGCGACCCCGTTACCGGGCTCGACCCCGAGGCGGTACAGGCGGTGCGCCGCCATCTTGACGGGCTCGCCCTTCTTTCGCGTGAGCGTGTGGGGGCCGAGATGCTCAAGCTCCTTGCCGCCCCGGACCCCGCACCCTCGGTTGATGCGATGGAGGAGGCGGGCGTCCTCGACCGTGTGCTGCCCGGCGCCCGGGCCGAGATCCTGGCCCGCCTCGTGCCGCTCGAGCGCAACGCAGGTCTTGCGCCGGACCCCATCGTCAGGTTGGCGGCCATCGGCGGCGAGGACCCGGCCCATGCCCTTCGACTTTCCCGGGCCGACGCCCGGCGCCTCCGCGCCCTGCGCGAGGCGGCCGAGAGTTCCATGTCCCCGGCCGAACTCGGCTATCGTCTGGGCGAGGACGACGGGAAGGCGGCCCTCGTCATTCGCTGCGCGCTTGGTGGTCAACCGCTGGCGCGCCGCGATCTCGCGCGCATCGCGGACGGGGCCACCGCCCGCTTTCCGATCCGCCCCGCCGATCTCATGCCGGCACTGAGCGGTCCGGAACTCGGCGCAAGACTGAAAGAGCTGGAGCGCCGCTGGATCGCTTCGGGCTTCCGGTTGGGACGCGAGGAACTCCTTCGCCAGGCCGCCGAGGAAAAATGAGCGTCGATCCCTTGTATCTGTTTGTCTTCATTGGCCTCTTCACGCCAGGGCCGAACGTCGTCCTCTTGTCGGCGGCCGCGGCCTCGGCCGGGTTTCGCGCGACCCTTCCGCATCTCTCGGGCGTGGTCCTCGGCGTCGGCGTCGTGGCGGCTGCGACGGCGCTTGGTGTGGACGCGGTCCTTCAGGCCGCGACCTGGTCCATCGACCTCATGCGGGTGGGGGCGGCGGCGTGGATCCTGTATCTTGCCTGGCGCATGGCCGCCGCGACGCGCGCGGGGAAGGCCAAGGTCGGGGCACGCCCCTTCGGCTTCTTCGAGGCTCTTCTGTTCCAGTGGGCGAACCCGAAACTCTGGGCCATCGCCATTGCCGCCGTCGCGGGGTTTGGCGGCGAGCTTTCGCCCGGGCAAGAGTCATTTCGCCTCGGGCTGGCCTTCAGCGGCATCAACATCGGGGTCTGTCTGTTCTGGACATTAGGCGGCAGCCTTCTCGGCCGGCTGATGTCATCAGAGGCGCACTGGCGCATCTTCATGCTGACCATGGCCGGCGGGCTGGCGGCCTCGGCCGGTGCCATCTTCATCTAGGGCTTGTGTGCATGGACGACGCATCGCGTTCCCTTTCCATCGTCCGCCTTGGCAGTCTTGGCGACGGCATCGCGGCGGACGGGACGGTCGTGCCCGGCGCCCTTCCCGGCGAAGACGTCTCGGGAAAGATTCGCGACGGCCGGCTCGAGCGTCCGCGGATCCTCAAGGCTTCGGCCCATCGGGTCCGCCCGCCCTGTCCCCACCATGCCGACTGCGGCGGCTGCGCGTTGCAGCATGCGCGCGATGGCTTCGTCGCGGCCTGGAAGCAGGATCAGGTTCTCAAGGCTCTGAAGGCACAGGGAATGTCGGCAAAGGTCGAGGCCATTCATACCTCGCCCGTCAACGCCCGTCGCCGGGCGGTCCTCTCCGCGCGGCGGACACGGAAGGGCGCACTCGTCGGCTTTCATGCCAGGGCATCGGGAACGGTCGTCGAGATTGCCGACTGCGTCGTCATGCGCCCTGCCCTTCTGGCGACGCTCCCCTCGTTGCAACCGGCTGTGCGGGCGCTTGCCTCGCGCCGGGGCGAGCTGTCGGTCTACCTGACCGAGACGCTTTCCGGCGTCGACGTCGATATCCGGGGCGCGCGGGCCCTCGGGCTTGGTGAACGCCACCTTCTGGCCGAGGTGGCCGAAGCTCAAGATCTTGCGCGCATCTCGGTCGAGGGCGAGCCTGTGGCGACGCGGCGACAACCGCTTGTGCGCATGGGGCGGGCGCTGGTGCCACTGCCGCCCGGCGCCTTTCTGCAGGCGACCGCCGAAGGAGAAGCCGCCCTGGTCGCCTTCGTCCGGGAGGCGCTCTCTGGCTGCCGGCAGGTTGCCGATCTCTTTGCCGGCGTCGGCACCTTCGCCCTTCCACTGGCCGAGGATGCACGGGTTCACGCGCTCGAGGGCGACCGCGCCGCGGTCGAGGCGCTTGCCGCCGCCCGGAACGGGACCGAGGGGCTTCGGCAACTTGATGTCGCACGGCGCGACCTCTTCCGCCAACCGCTTGACGAAGCGGAACTTTCGGCCTTCGACGGGGTCGTGATCGACCCCCCGCGGGCGGGTGCGGCTGCCCAGATGAGGGCACTCGCCACTGCGGGTCCCGCGCGGATCGCGTCGATTTCGTGCAATCCGGCAACTTTCGCGCGTGACGCGCGCATCCTCGCCACGGGCGGCTACCGGCTTCGCCGTCTCGTGCTGGTGGACCAGTTCCGCTGGAGCCATCACATTGAAATCGCAGCCCTCTTTGAAAGGGCGTGACGGATCAACGGGGCGCTTGCCCCCACTCTTCGATGACGGCCACGGCCTCTTCGGCGGTTTCCACGAAGCGAAACAGATCGAGGTCTTCCGGGGCGATCGTTCCGGCCTCGACCAGCCCGTCCCAGTTCACGATCTTCCGCCAGAAGTCTTCGCCGAACAGCACGTAGGGCACGGCCTCCATGCGGCCGGTCTGGATGAGTGTCAGGCTTTCGAACATCTCGTCCAGTGTTCCGAAGCCGCCGGGGAAGATGACGATCGCCTTCGCGCGCATCAGGAAATGCATCTTGCGGATGGCGAAGTAGTGGAAGTTGAAACAGAGCTCTGGCGTGACGTACGGGTTCGGCGCCTGTTCGTGGGGCAGGACGATGTTGAAGCCGATGGAACGGCCGCCGGCCTCGGCCGCGCCAAGGCTTCCGGCCTCCATCACGCCCGGACCGCCGCCGGTGGTGATGATGTTCTCGCGCCCGCCGGTCTCGCGCAGACTCTTCTCGGTCATGAGATAGGCGAAGCGCCGGGCTTCCTCGTAATACCTCGACAGCCCGCGAAGCGTATCGGTCCGGGCCGTTGCCGCCTCGTCCGGCCGGGGGATGCGGGCGCCGCCGAAGAGCACGATCGTCGAGTCGATGCCGGCTTCGGAAAGGATGAGTTCGGGCTTCAGAAGCTCGAGCTGAAGACGAACCGGCCGAAGCTCTTCGCGTGTCAGGAACGCAGGGTCCGCGAACGCCAGCCGATAGGTTGGCGAGCGGGTCTGGGGGGTGTTCGGAATGTGGCGCGTGACCTCCACATCCTCGACCGAATGGCGGAACGGATGCCTGCGTGCGTCGTCGTTCATCGATACCCTCTTGTCGCGTCCCTTTGGCGCGTTTGCGCCCCGAGAGGTTCCCGTCTATAGCTTCGCGGGAAGCGTGACCAGACACGAAGTAGGGAGATCGACGCATGACGCGCGAAGCGCTTGAAGCCGCCATCGAGGCCGCATGGGAAGTCCGCGACCAGATCGGGCCGGAAACAAGGGGCGATGCGCGCGACGCGATCGAATCCACGCTCGAGGCGCTGGACAAGGGCGCGCTTCGCGTCGCCGAGCGTCGGGAAGACGGCAGCTGGCATGTCAATCAGTGGGCCAAGAAGGCCGTGCTTCTGAGCTTCCGGCTTCGCGACATGGAGCTTCAGTCAGGCGGCCCGCAGGGCGGCAACTGGTGGGACAAGGTGGATTCCAAGTTCCGCGGCTGGAAGGAGGCCGAGTTTCGGGCCGCCGGCTTCCGCGCCGTGCCGACGGCGGTCGTGCGGCGCTCTGCCTATATCGCGCCGGGCGTGGTGCTCATGCCGTCATTCGTGAACCTTGGCGCCTATGTCGATGAAGGCACGATGGTCGATACCTGGGCGACGGTGGGTTCCTGCGCGCAGATCGGCAAGAACGTCCACCTGTCGGGCGGCGTCGGCATCGGCGGGGTGCTGGAACCCATGCAGGCCGGGCCCACGATCATCGAGGACAACTGCTTCATCGGCGCGCGCTCGGAGGTGGTCGAGGGCGTCATCGTCCGTGAAGGCTCGGTCCTGGGCATGGGGGTCTTCATCGGCCAGTCGACCAAGATC